>PXCK01000023.1 GCA_003566635.1 Balneolia bacterium
ATCCGATAAGTATTCAAAACTGCTTGAAAAAGTACTTCAAAGAAGCGGCCTTGTTGTAACTTTATCTGTACTGTTCTTAATAGTAACAACTCCATTCTTGTTTCGTCTTGGTGGTGAATTTTTCCCTCAGGTAGATGAAAACGCTTTTATCCTTGAGGTTAATCGTGAGCCAGGTGTAAATCTATTTGAATTGCAGAGTACGTTCAATCAAGTTGAATCTATCATTATGGAAACAGTACCCGAAGCTCGTTTGATTGTTTCTGATTATGGAGACAAACGAGGTGTTGAAGGGGCTGAATATCCTGGTGGTTACAGAGGTGTTGTGCGTGTTGAACTAATTTCATCACGACAAAGGTCGCGCAGCCAGTTCGATATTGTTGCTAATTTGTTGGAAGACTTACGTGAGGTGCCGGGCGCGTTTATCCGTGAAATTCGGGAAAATCCTTTAAATCCCGATGGAGAAGATGGGCTAATCGTTAATATTTTTGGATTTGATCTGCAAACTAAGAAAGATTTGGCAGATGGTGTGATTGAACAAATGATTCAAATACCGGGTATTATTAGTGGAAGTTCATCTGCCAACGAGGGTCGTCCTGAACTTCGGGTAATTATGGATAGAGAACGTATTAGTAGAAATGGGCTTACTACTTCCCAGGTTGCTAACGCAATCAGCAACTCGGTACGCGGTAATCAATCAACAACGTTTATTGATCGTGGCTTAGAATTTGATGTTACTGTTCAACTTGCTGCCGAAGAGCGTTCAACTTCAACCGATTTGGAAAATATTTTAATTAGAAATTCCACCGGAACTTGGATGCCCTTATCCAACCTTGCAAGGATTGAGCGTTTTACGGGTCCATCAAATATTTTGAGAGTAAATCAAGAGCGAATAACTGAGGTTCAGGCAGAATTAGCAAATATTGATCTGCGTTCAGCAACCGATGCAGTTACCTCTCGCCTTGACAATGTTCAATTCCCTGATGGCTACCGTTACGAAATTGGCGGTACAGCCGAAGATCAAAGACAATCATTCTTTTATTTGATGATAGCTTTTATGATTGCAGCAACGCTTGCCTACATGGTAATGGCGTCTCAATTTGAGAGCTTACTCGAGCCTTTCATCATCATTTTCACAATTCCGTTGGCCCTATCCGGTGTAATTTTGATGCTCGCTGCAACTTCAACTCCTATTAGTGTAACAGCCATGGTAGGTCTCATCTTACTATCCGGTATTGTGGTAAATAACGGAATTGTAATGATTGACTATATCAAAATTCTACAAGCACGAGGTCGCAGCAGATTAGATGCAATAACTATTGGTGCAGGCCGAAGACTCAGGCCAATATTAATGACTGCTGCTACAACTATTCTTTGTATGATTCCTTTAGCATTAGAGCTGGGAGAAGGCTCAGAAACATGGAGCCCAATGGCTCGAACAGTAATCGGTGGGTTAACAGTTTCAACTATATTAATGCTGTTTTTTGTACCATGTTTATATAATCTTTTCAATCGTTTAGTGGAAAAACTTGGTTTTAATACCATTAACAAGGAAGATCCGCTCGCATTAAATCAAGAGGTAAATTGATGAAACAAGATGGTTTAGTTTTTCAACTGCTAAAAAAACCTGTAACCGTATTAATGGTTACAATCTTAATTCTTGGGTTTGGAATGTTTTCACTTTTCAACCTAAAGATTACATTACTACCTGATGTAGATATTCCAGTAGTTGCTATTTCCACCAACTACAGAGATGTTGCACCTGAAGATATGAAGCGGTTGGTTGCTATACCTCTTGAAAATGCAATTGCTTCTCTTGATAGAGTGGAATCAATTGAAAGTAACATTCGTAAGGGAGGATTATTTATTATAATGCGGCTTGAACCCGGTACCAATGCCGAACAAGTCGAGATGGATGCTCGTGAGGCTATCGACCGCATTCGAAATCAATTACCAAGAGAAGCTACCGAACCCGTTATCTTTCAGTTTGATCCTGAACGAAGGCCTATAATGACCCTTAGTGTAGAGGCTGCAAATCGTGGTCTTGATGAATTAAGGAACTTGAGTGTAGAAATGATTGAACCTATGCTCGAACGAATTGAGGGAGTAGCAAGTGCTGATACCCGTGGTGGTTTACAACGGAATATTTACGTTGATTTAAACCCCGAATTAATGAACTTGCACCGTATTACACCTCAGCAAGTTGAACAAGCCCTCTCTTCTAATAACGTGCAAATCCCCATTGGGAATCTGGTTGTTGACAGGTTGAGTTATAGCGTTCGCGCTATGGCTATCTATCAAAATATTGATGAGATTAATGATACCATCATTCAAATATCGGAAAATGGTGTTCCTGTTAGAGTACGTGATGTTGCCGAAGCCAAAGATTCCTTTATTGATATAAACACGATTGTTGAAGTCAATGGTAAAAATAGTGTTACTATTGAAGTACAGAAAAATTCAGATGCAAATACTCTTGATGTAGCTCTTGATGTAATAAGTGAGATATCTACAATCACTGCAAGTTTGCCTCCCGGGGTATCTATGAGAGTATTAAATAATGAAGGTCAGTTTATTGAAGATTCCATACGAAACCTTACGCAATCGGCTATAGTAGCATTGGTTTTAGTAGCTATAATTCTTCTCATATTTATGGGTAGTTATCGGGCATCAGCTGTGGTTGCTTTTAGTATTCCAATTTCAATGACTGCAACATTCGTAGCGATGTATTTCTCAGGGGTTTCACTAAATATAATTTCCATAACCGGTTTGGCACTAGCCGTTGGACTTCTTGTTGATAACGCTATTGTAGTTTTGGATAATATCGCTGCAAAGTTAGAGAAAGGAATACCCGTTTTTCAAGCCGTGTTATCAGGTACAAACGAAGTTAAAGGTGCTCTTTTTGGATCAACTTTAACAACTCTTGCAGTATTTGTACCAATATTTTTTATTGATGGATTTACGGGACAGATAGCTAAAGATTTAGCTTACACTATTTCATTTGCAATCTCGCTTTCATTCCTGGCTTCTATTATTCTCATACCGGTATTTTCCTCAAAAATGCTACGGCAGGACTCAATTAAAACAGATGGTTTCATATTCCGGTTTATTGGTAAGGTTGAGTCAGGCTATGAAAAAATTCTTCGTTGGCTGGTTTTCCATAAACGATACATGTTTATCTTTGTGATTTTAATTTTTGCAGGAATTGGTTTCTTCTTTAATAAAGTACCCGGTGAATTTTTCCCGGACAATGATACAGGTAATTTAAATGTTAACGTACAACTGCCGGCCGGCTCACAGCTTACTGAAACAGCTACTGTTCTTCGTGATATTACAAGTCAATTACTGGAAGATGAGCGTGTTGAAACGGTAGTAACCAATATTGGTCAAAGTGGCTTCAGGAGAGAAGCTAATACCGGTCGTTTAACTGTAACATTGGTACCACCTCGGGAAAGAAGTCAGTCTTCAGATGAAATTTCAGCAGATTTCAGTAGACAGTTTACTTATCCTGGAGTTACAACCCGTGTATTCTCCCAATCTGGGTTTGGTCCAGGAGGAGGCGGAGGTGGAGGGTTTGGCTCCGGTATGGGAAGTATTAGAGTATCATTAGTTGGCTCTGATATAGAAGAGTTGAAAGTAATTAGCGATAGAATTGAATCGGTTATGCTGGAAGACAGCCTTGTTATTGCAGTGGATAACCCAAGACTAAGAGCTTTACCCGAATTTATCTACCATATGGATAGAGTTCAGTTAAGCAAACTTGGCTTATCATTTAATGAGGCTGCAAATAGTTTCCGGACCCAAACAAGAGGATCTCGTGCAGGGTTTTACAGGGCTGATGGTAGAGAATACCCAATAGAAGTCCGCCTGGCAGACGATTTCAGGCGTGGTGTTGATAATCTCACCCGTATGCAAATTGCCCGTGTAGAAGACCAAAGCATACCTGTTGAAGCTATCGGATTCTTTGAAGAGATTGAAGGCGTAAGTAATATTAATCGTCGTGACAGAGAAACAATTTTGGACGTAAATATACGCGTTTCCGGTAATGCTCAAGCGCAAAGAGAGCGAATCATTGATCTATTGGAATCTGAAATTGTACTTCCTGATGGTTACCGTTACGAGTTTACCGGTGCATTCAGAGATCAGCAAGACAGTGCCCGAAGTATTTTTAATGCGCTTATCGTTGCCATCATTCTAACATTTATGGTGATGGGCAGTAAATTTGAAAATATCCGCGACCCTTTTGTCATTATATTTTCAATACCATTAGCCTTTTTTGGAGCTTACTTTATGTTATATGCAACAGGAACTTCGTTTAGCGTTCCTGCAGGAATTGGCATGTTAATTTTAGTTGGTATTGTAGTGAATAATGGTATTGTGTTAGTAGATTATATCAATCAAAATACTAAGCTTGCTTCTACTCCCAGTGCTTATATGACGGCATTCATCAACAGCTCAAAGCGCCGTGTGCGCCCCATTTTATTAACCATGCTTACTACAATATGTTCTATGATACCACTTGCTCTTGCAATTGGTGAAGGCTCAGAAACATGGAGTCCATTGGCAAGAGTAGTAATTGGAGGTTTATTTTTCTCTTCTATATTTACTTTATTTATAATACCTGTCGTTTATATTGGTATTGCTAAGAAAAGAAGAAAAATATTCCGTTTCTTGAAAGAAAAGTCAAAAGTTAATCGTTAATGGTGGAATATTAACTTCTTTGTTTGTATTGTATACCATAAATAAACACTAAATAAAATTATATTATGGCAAATAATTCTAAAGGTTTTACATTCGGTATTATAACAGGTGCTATAGTAGGGGCTGTTACGGCAATTCTACTGGCACCGGACAGTGGAAGTAATACAAGAAGCAAAGTCAGCTATCGCGTACAAAGTTATATAGACGATTTAAAATCTTTGATAGATGAGTTATCAGATAAAAAATACACTGTTTCTGATGCTCGTAAGCAAGGTGATGAAGTTGTAGAAGATGCTAAACAAAAAGCAGAGGATCTTTTAAAAGAAGCAGAAGACCTCCTATCAAATTTAAATCAGGGAAAAAATTAATTATTTAAGAAATTGAGCTGTTTCGGTTATGAACAGCTCAATTTCTTTTTTCAGCATATTTAGATCATCTTTCAAATTGTCATAAGTCACAGCTTTTTGCTCATCAATTTTTTCCTCTAAGTCACTACAGAAATAACGTAGTTTTTCAGCACTTATATTTGCTGCAATTCCTTTAAGTCCATGAATTAAATCTTTTAATTCGTGCATACCCCCTACTATAGCAGCGTTTTTTATTTTCTCTAAAAGCTCACCTGATGTTACTTTAAAGTCATTGAGTAATATGGTTATCAACTCAAGATCATCACCAAATCTTTCCATCATTCGGTTGTGATTGTAAATAGTTTTTTTTAGATTTGTTGCCATTAACAGTAGTTCAAAAATTAGTTTAGG
>PXCK01000107.1 GCA_003566635.1 Balneolia bacterium
ACACCCAAATTTGAGTGAGTGTGGTATTTTTCTATATACATTATTTTTAATAGTATAAGATTTAAATTTCATGCTTTCGTAAATAATTCGGGTTAGAGAACCCAACCCAACATGATTGGCAAAATTTTCAGTATCTTCAGTTTTACAAATTAAACTGTTTTGAAAGAGAATATCACCCAAAAATTTTCGGCTGAAGATAAAAAATGGATGCGAACGGCACTTAATCTCGCCCAAAAGGGCGAAGGTTATGTGAGTCCGAATCCAATGGTTGGGTGTGTAATTGTAAGCTCAAATGGTAAACGGATCGCTCAAGGTTATCACGAGAAATTTGGGAAAGAGCATGCAGAGGTTCAAGCACTTAAAACAGTAAAAAATAAGGATGATCTCATTGATGCTACCGTTTATGTAACATTAGAGCCCTGTTCGCATTTCGGTAAAACACCGCCTTGTGCCCTAAAGCTTAAAGACCTGCCAGTTTCTCGCGTAGTAATTGCTATGCAGGATCCTAATCCTAAAGTGAGCGGTAAAGGTATTGCAATTCTAAAAGAAGCCGGAAAGTTGGTCGAGGTTGGTTGCATGGAGGAAGAGGCACGTAAATTGAATGAGGCTTTCATTCATTATATGCGCTTCCAAAAGCCGTTTGTTATCATGAAAATGGCGCAGACGCTCGACGGGTATATTGCCGCTCCCGATGGGTCTTCCCAATGGATAACCGGAAAACAGGCAAGGGCAAAAGTGCACGAGTGGCGTTCAAAATTCGATGCTGTTATGGTTGGCAGAAACACAGCGCTAACCGATAATCCCCGGCTTACAGTACGACATGTAGATGGTCGACAACCCAAACGAATTGTTATAGACGGTCCGCTTTCACTTCCAAAAGAGCTGCATCTATTTAGCGACCAATACAGTTCGAACACAATTGTCATCACCCATAACCGGGGGAAATACCAAGCGGGTGCCGATCCTATGCTGACATTACTCAGCAATGATTCGTTTACCGGTCAAACGTTACTGGTCGGTAAAAAAGAGAATCATACCAATTTGGATGAAGCTTTACATGAACTTGGCAAGCTTGGTATTGCGTCCATTTTGGTTGAACCGGGCCTTGATTTGGGAGGGGCGTTAATTCGTCAAAATCTGGTAGATAAACTTCACCTTTTTATAGCGCCAAAAATACTGGGTGGAGGTACGAAATCAATTTTAGGATTGGGAATCAATCGTATTGATGAAGCCATTAAACTTCACGATTCTCATTATGAAATGATAGGGGATGATCTTTTGTTTACGGGCTACTTTTAATGCGCATAACGATAAAATTTTAATGTCATAATCAGCATGTTTACAGGAATAATTGAACATACCGGGGTAGTTAAAGAAAAAAGAAATCTTAAAGGCGGTCTTGAAATCGATATTGAATCGGAGTTGACAAAAACTTTGTCTGTAGATGACAGCGTGAGCATCAATGGTGTTTGCCATACGGTTGTGGCGACAAATGATGCTGTTTTTACCGTTCAATCGGTAGAAGAAACATTGCGAAAAACCGCCATTGGTCAACTTGAAGTTGGAAATCGTGTAAATCTTGAGGATTCTCTTACAATGGCAAAAAAACTGGATGGTCACGTTGTTCAGGGGCATGTTGATATAACCGGAACCGTAAAAAGTTTAACCGACGAAGGCACAAACTGGCTCATAGAAGTAGAATTCCCCAAAGAATTTGCAGCTTATCTTGTACCAAGAGGAAGCATTGCCATTGATGGTATCAGCCTGACCGTTGCCCGACTTGAGATGAATTCCTTTACAGTTGCCATTATTCCTTATACATGGGAACACACCAACCTCCATGAAAGAAAAGTTGGCGATGCTGTAAATCTGGAGTTCGATATTTTGGGTAAATACGTACTCCGGGCAATAGAAACAGGATTCATTAAGCCCGGGAATTAATCATGTATTTTGATAATACAGACCAACTTCGAGACAAATTAACCTTTCATGATACCGAACATGAATCGTATTGGTCGTGCGAAGGACTCATTTTTGAACTGTTTTTTTTGGCAGATGAAAAAGGTCCAACTCAGGAACAGCTTGATGCCTATTTCGATTTTCAGCAGGAATCTATTGAATATGTTGATAAAGTTCGGGATAAGGTGATTGACTTATACGAAAGGAAAAAAGGACAGGCGCCGGAACGATTTTACGATGAGCTTCCTATGGTTGATGTTGTAAACGTTAACGAACCGGGCTCCAATGCCACAATGGATATTGTTATCAGTTTTCGTACGTTCAGATTCTTGTTTTACAGCCGTTGGAAAACCTTTGTGATAAAATTTAAAGGTAGAGAGTTGTTGTCTTTAGAAGAGTCCGGGTGGGATAACCAAAACGATGGGAAACAGACTACGTAAGCTCTTGGATGATTTTTTGATGGGCAGGAAATTTTCGCAATAATTCGTCGCCATCAGCCATTTCAAAATCTCTGAAATCAAAACCAGGAGCCACTGTACATCCGACAAGTGCGTATCCGTTTTTATCTGTAACTTTAGCACCAAACCAAGTATTTGCCGGTACGGTAAATTGAAAAACGGGAGTTGGGTTTGGAGGACCAATTACGACTGATTCATATCGGCCATCATTAAAAATCATGGATATTTCTATGGGGGAGCCTTCGTAAAAGTGCCAGGTTTCATCTGACTTTATTCGATGAAATTTGGAACAGTCGTTGCCATTCAATAGAAAATAAATTGAAGTGCCAAAAGAGCGGCCTGACGGGAAAGCGCCGGTTTTGCCGTCGATAATTTGATTGCTTCTATAAGTTTCGGCAAAATAACCACCTTCGGGATGCTTTTGTAAATTCAGTTTGGAAATCAGCTCTATTACACGATTCATAGTATCTATTATTGGATTTTTGTGAACTGAAAAATACACTATTTCGTTATTTTTCAATACGATTTGTGATACTAACCCGGATTATTCACCAAGAAATTTTCTTGGTAGCAAGGCGAAGATGGAAAATCAGCGGAAGGGTACCTGAGTACCCTGAGCATGACTTTTTCATCTTCAACGCAGCTAACAGGGAAATTTTGTAGCATTTTAACAATACTCAAATTTAAGGGAGTATAGTATTTCTATAGATTTAATAATACAATTGCTTACCCTTTAAATTTATTACCTTAGTGAATCATTCGGGTTACTATTAATAACTGAACACTAAATTCAAATCGGCATCTCTAAAATTATTAAGAACAGGATATTGGAATGAAACTATTATTTAACGAAATCGACAAACTCATTACAAGGCTAATGGCCAAATTCGGAATTCCGCTATTACGGTATTCAATCGGCTTTATTTTTATTTGGTTTGGCGCATTAAAATACTTTCCGGGGTTAAGCCCGGCTCAGGAGTTGGCAACTTCTACCATAGATTTATTGACGTTTGGTATGATACCCTTGCAAGTATCACTTATTATGTTAGCCACTCTGGAAGTAGGAATTGGCTTATTAATGATAACAGGAAAATGGATTCGACTAACCATATTCTTACTACTGTTTCAAATGGCAGGTACTATGACTCCCATAGTTCTTTTCCCGGACTTGGTCTTTAATATTTTTCCCTATTCATTGACAATGGAGGGGCAGTACATCTTCAAAAACTTCGTAGTGATAAGTGCAGCCCTGGTAATCGGTGCCACAGCAAGAGGAGGTCTGTTAGTACCGGATCCGCCTAAGAACGTAAATTAGGACTGGAATTTATAAAAAATTCCACCAATGGTATAGGATATGCTGTTTAAAAACAATGGGCTGTAGCCCATTGTTACGAATAAGCCCTACTAATAAACGTAGCACTCAAATTCCGTTGATATGCGTAAAACCTTGGAGGTCTCGAAGACCTCCAAGGTTTGTATGTAATAAATCGCTTCAACGAGATTCTTCCGCCATGATATTTAATTATGTTGCCAACCCTCATTCATGCTTTGATTTTTTAAAACTTTAAGCTATTATAAATAATGTGTTTATCATTATTTGAGTCAATTTCAACTTTCGTTCATATTGCATTTATAAATGATATAACAAGAAAAACAGATAGTTCTTGATCATAATGTTCAAATCCATAAAACCTTTACTATTCATATTCATAATCACCTTTGGTATTACAATCTTGTTAGTTGGGTGTCAAACCCCGACCGAAAGTGTAGAAGAAGTGGAAGAAATCGAACGCTCCTACACCAAAACTATTGAACGGACATACGCGAACGAGTTTGAACGGGCCCTGATCGACTCGGCCGAGGCGGCGTATCCTACCAGGGATAGTGTAATTGCTGATCTTTATGCTATGTATGCAGGTTTGCGAGAATGGGATGAAGTTATACCAGAAGTAAACTACTGGTATTGGTTTAGTAATGACGGAGTACTTATACCATACTCACTTACAATTGAAGCAATCTCTTATTACAGTAATCTTATTGATTCACTTGAGACAGGTCAGGCGCATCAATCTATTCAAAAAGCAGAATTCGAATTTGATGCTTCTATAACATTTTTTGAAAATTATGAATTTAAGTGGCCGGATGACTGGCCTCCACCAAGAGATAATGACTTACCAACTTATCTATTTGAAATGGTCTTTGTAGTACAATCATCAATGAAATGGCATCATCAATGTATTCACGAATGTTTAATGATAATTAATCATAAACGAACTGTTGTATTTGATAAACAAGGGAATATTATACAGATTTTTTTAGATGGGCCGTGGCCTGTAAGTACTTCTTAAACACTACAAAACAATGACCATAAAATGGGGGATAATGTGAAAAGAAAACTCAATTTACTGTTATTACTGATAGCACTTTTCATACCATTAGCAGCATATAGCCAAAAGTCGTGAAATAGAGATAACCCGACAGGTTTCCGAAACCTTTCGGGTTTAGTGTTTGTAAATCGTTTCAACGAGATTCTTCCGCCATGCTTTAGAATGGTGAGTATATAAATTGATGGTCAATTCAAAAGTGGTAACGAGTTTCTGGCGTCTGAAACACAAGTCTTGGGAGGTTTCTAGTACGATATAACTTAGTTCTGAATCTCAATACTACCATAACATATAACAACTCCTTATTTAGTTATTACAAAGATTTTGAATATTTTTGATGTTCACATAAGTTGAACGACAGACCGTTTTTTTGAAGCAAATATTAAAATATGCATTGAGTGCCCTGTTTGTACTATTCGTAATGAATAGCGCAAATGCTATGATTACTGAAGATATTGAAGCAGATGATGCTTTTCTCATGCAGGAATCAGATACTCGTTTACCACAAGTTCGAAGAGTACGAATTTCGGGAAATGAGAACTATCCAAATGTAGTATTACGTCAAATTAT
>PXCK01000070.1 GCA_003566635.1 Balneolia bacterium
CGAATAGGCAGCGAACGCTTAAGGCGAAAACCTTAGGAAAGCCGTATGCGGGAAAACCGCACGTACGGTTTGATGAGGGGGCACGTCAGGGGAAAAAAAAACTAACTTCCCTGACGGCTCTACTCTACTGAGAATCTGTTTAATCTGCGGTTAATTCCAAAAGGGGACTTTGAGCTAAATATTTATTTCATATATAAAAATCCTAATTAATGGTTTTATAGAGCGTGCAATATTGTAATAGTCGGCTGCTCCGCATTTTATACTTAAGATACTGGTAATTTGTAGTGTAACTTTTTTAAAAGACTACTGAATTGCCTGCATGTGTCATTTCAAAAAACAGGAAGCGCCCAGATAAAGGAATTCATTAATTGAATGTTTCCAAAAAAGTTTTTTCTGCTAGCACCTCAAAATAAAAACCTCACGTATTATATCCGACAAACAGGACAAATTCTGCCTGGCAAGAGGTGATAAATTGCCAAAATATTAAAATAAATTAAGAAAAAAAGATAGTTTTGATATATTTAGTGCCTAAAATATAACTACGTATAAAATGGTAAAAAAAATTTTATCAGATACGTATTGTGTTTGGTTTTAGAAATTATAAGCCACTAATTATTAGTTTTTTAAGCTAATACACAAATATTTTGTAGAATATTTAATTAAAAAATTTTAATTATTTGTGTTGACTATATAGTTAAAAAATTTTAATATTACATCAGAGGACAATAAGGTTTGCCCTCGCTCTTAAACAATAACTAAATTTTTATAACACTATGGGACAACAACAACTTTTACTCGTAATTTTAGTGACTATTATCGTTGGTATTGCAACAGTAGTTGCTTTAAATATTTTTGGTTCTTCAGCTGAGCAAGCAAATGAAGATGCTGTAAGACAAGATCTAACATCAATTGCTGCTACAGCAGAAGGGTACCATATCAAGCCGGCTTTATTAGGTGGTGGAGGCAATAGCTTCGTGGGGATGACATTTGCCGACATTTCAAGTGTTTCTTGTGATGAAGCAAATCCAACAACTACATGTACAAATCCTAATGGTGTTTATACTCTTAATACACCAACTGCTAACGGGTTCTCAGTAGATGTAGTACCGACTACTTCTCCGAATCTCTTAACATTAACTGTAAATCGAGCTGCAACAGATCCTGCTGATAGAGTAGCTATAGCTGCTACGCCTGATTAATAAAATAAATTAGTGACTAAAAATATTAATTACCTTAATTAAAAGAAGTCATTTAGAGTAATATAAAAAAGAGTAGAGAAAGCTAATGCTTTCTCTACTCTTCTAAAAAAAACATACATTAAATTTTTATGTCTTACTACCGCTTAGTTGGTAAGGCAATGAATGGCAAACCGGTACAAACCGAGTTTGAAGCGACAAATCTAAAAGAGGCAAAGCAAAAGGCCGACAAGCTGACAAAACAAAAGGCATTACAGCTTGAAAGCCTGGACGAAAAAAAAGTATGGCTCTATAAAGCAAGAAAAAACGGGGCAGGATGGGTTGAAGGAGAGCAGGAAGCATATAACCAGGAAGATTTAAAACTTGCTCTGCAAAAACTTGGTTACTCTGACCTTACCATCAAAAAAAAGGTGGTGCTTTGGAAAGCCGGCGTGCCCAACGACGAGGTCGTAACATTTATTCGCCTTTCCGCCGATTTACTCCGCCAAAAGCTTCCTTACGACGAAATTTTGACCCTTCTCTACGAGGATACCGTTAATCCCCGAATGAAAGAAGTTATCAAGCAAATTCAAAAAGATTTGCGGGATGGTAAAGAAGGAAAAGAAGTGTACGGCAGGCATGAAAAAGTATTTGGGAAATTTGCTGCCTACATGCTTGGGATAGCAACTACTTCTGGTAATGTAGCTGAGGTTTTTGAAAGTACTGCAAAATTTCTGGAAAGAGATGCAGCTTTTAAAAAGAATTTAAGGCGCTCGCTGTTTATGCCAATGGTAACCGTTTTGGCAGTAAATGCTGTTATACTTTTCTATGTGGGTTACATCTTTCCAAAAACAGCAGAAATGTTTTTAAGGTTTGATATTGAGTTACCACCCATGACTCAAGCAACCCTAGATTTTTCCTATTGGATTGCAGACTATTGGATATTGATCACATTATTATTTGTAGTTCCGATTATAGGATTCGTAATGTATATCCGCACACCAAAGGGGAAATTAAACCTTGATAAATATATTATTAGAGTTCCTGTAATTGGTGACTTATTACATAAGACCAGTATTGAAATATTTTCAAGAGTGTTTTATACCCTTTATAGTGGATCCGGACAAAATATAGAGGTGATTAAAATTGCCTCTGAAGCATGTAGAAATTCCTATATGGAAAAGCAGATTAAGGAAAAAGCAATAAGGTCGATGCTTCGGGATGGTACCGGTTTGGTTGAATCTATGCAATTGACCGGTGTATTTACTAATACTGCTTTAAGTCGGTTTAAGCTAGGAGTAGAGTCGGGTTCTATTCGCGAGAATGCGCGCCAACTTGCAGAGTATTACGAAACCCAAACGGGTTATAAAATGGAATCGGTAATAAACACTATCAACCTGTTTGTAAACATGTACATAATGATTGCTTTGATAGCAATTACAGTTGTTTCTTCAGAAGCCGCCATAATTAAGCCAAACTATTAAAAAACAGTTGTAAACATGCTTTCTACCAGTAGTATAAAACGTAAAGTTGGAGAAATGCTCGCCGAAAAGGGAGTTATTTCATACGAGGTACTGGAAGAGGCTATAAAAATTGTTGAGCGGGAACCTGAATCAGTCAGGCGCCGTCTTACTACTGTTTTAATTCAGGATTTTAATGTTAATAGGCATTTATTAATGCGGGAGATTGCTCAGTTTTATGCTTTCAAAGAAGTTGGGCAACAGGATGAATATAAATCGCCGGAAAAGATAGAAGCTATTCGTGAAATCAAAAACAGTTTGAGCGAATCTGTTTTTGAAGATTTACTCAAAATAAAAGCTATTCCATACGGTATTAAGGGTAATAGCATAACGATTGCTACGGCAGACCCTACCGAAACAGCTATTTACGAGGTTGCATCTCGTTTACCCTATAAAAATTACGATATTGTTTACCTTCCGGCCGAAAAAGTAAGCTTTATCATTTCTCAGGTTCATGAACAGAAAAACGAATTCCTTGATTTACTCGAGGAAATGGCTGTTGATGTAACCGAAGAAGTTACTGAGGAAGAAATTGATGAAGCTTTAATTGATGCAGAAATCAATCAAAGTATGCTCAATTCTTTGGTTGAAGGAATGTTGGTGGAGTCTGTTCGTAAAGATGTAAGTGATATTCACGTAATACCTGTAGATAAAAATCATTCCGATATATATTTCCGCTTAGACGGTAAGCTTCAGCTTTGGATGTCGCAGCATGGCATCAGACCGGAGGCACTTGCAGCGGTTGTTAAAGATAAAACAAGAAATGTAGATAGATTTGAGCGTGATTCATCTCAGGACGGATTCATACAGCGTAAAATTGACGGTCATCAAATACGATACCGTGTTTCTATTATTCCAATGGTTGGAGCCGATTTTGATCGGAAGTTCGAGTCAATAGTAATTCGGATTTTAGATGATCGTAAGGTTATTACTGACCTGGAAAAATTAGGGCTTCAACCCAATGCACGTAACGCTTTCGAAAAGGCAATCCGCAAACCTTCGGGTATCGTAATTATTACCGGACCAACCGGTAGCGGTAAATCTACTACTTTGGTTGCCGCACTTCACTCGGTTATGGATCCTTCTGTAAATGTTCTTACAGTTGAAGAACCTGTTGAATACCTGATTAAAGGTGCTCGCCAATTAAAAATTGGTGATAAGATGACTTTTGATCAGGCTTTAAGAGGAATTCTTCGACACGACCCTGATATCGTTTTGGTAGGTGAGATTCGGGACCTGAAAACAGCAGAAACTGCCATTAAATTAGCTAATACCGGTCATTTAACTTTTTCAACCCTCCACACCAATGATGCCCCAAGTGCTGTATCTCGTTTATATAAAATGGGGGTTGAACCATTTTTGCTAGCAAGCTCAGTTAACATGGTTATGGCTCAAAGATTAATTAGGAGACTGTGTGAAAGTTGTAAAAAGCCAATAGAAAATGTTGACAGGCAATTGGCTTTGGCAGTTGGGTTTACTGAAGAGCAAATAAAAAGTAATACATTCTATAAAAATGTGGGATGTGAAAAATGTAATAAAGGGTTTAAAGGTCGCATGGCCATACATGAAGCACTCTATTTTGACAAAGAAATAAAAGAAATCATTTTTAAAGCCGGGAAAGAAATTGACGAAGACAAAGTAAGAGAAACAGGCATAAAGAATGGCATGTTAACCCTTCGTGAGTCGGGTCGTCAACGAATATTAGCCGGAAATACAACTATTGAAGAAATTATTGCTGCAACCGTAGAGGAATAAATAATGAAAACTGTGGGAGATTATTAATGGATATTGCCAATTTTCATACTGAAGAAGTAAATGGAAGCGGTGATTTACCGACATTCGATTTATTCAGAAACTTTGATAAAATAACCCTAAAGCAAATTCTGTCTACCGGTCATTATCATAGTTTAGAGGACGAAGAGCAACTTTTTAATGGGGGACGTTCCAACAACGATGCCTATTTGGTTCTCGATGGAATGCTCTATGCATATTCAAAAAGTGACGTTATGGTTATGTTTAAAAAGGGTGATTGCATTAATGCCGGTTTTTTACATAATCCTAAATTGGCATGCCCGGAAATTAAAGCAAGTGGTCATGTGAAGATACTTTGTTACAAGCGTAGTGAAATTCTGAATTTCTTTAGAGAAAATCCTGAAAAGGTTTTTAAGCTTTTTACGATGAATGTAATCCAATGTCAGCAAAAGCTCATATCTGATTTGTTTAACAAACCGAGTTTGAACCAGCAAAATCTATAGGTGATTTTATGGAAACAATGACCCACCAAGTTGGATCTCAAAATCTGAATATCACATATACGGATAACCCGCTTGCAGCAGGATTAGAGAAAATTAGAGATACAGCGAGTTATGTAAGATCGCTACCTGATGAAAACCGTATCTACCTAAAAGAGCATGTAGATTATCTTTTATCTTATATGGATAAAATTGATGCTTCCGATATTGATTTTGGAGGCGAAGGATGTGCAGGACGTATATGGTATAGGGTTCACGGAAATAAAAAACCAGTTACAAAAGGAGAAGAATATGCATATACCGATACCAATATTCTGGTTTTAAACTTATTAACTCCCCGACAGATAGATCATCTACTGGAGTTTTTTAGTCTTGATTTTTCCTACACTGTCCATAAAAATGGTGTACAACACAGATACAGATCTACTGTTTATCTTGACCTGAATAATCTGGCTCTCAATATGAGGCGAATAAACACAGAGATTCGCTCATTCAAAGAATTTAATTTTCATCCTGAGGTAGCAAGAGCTTTAAGTCTAAACTATCTCAAATTTGGGTTAACGCTTGTTACGGGTATCACGGGTTCGGGTAAATCCACTACGTTAGATACGATAATTGATGCAAATAATAGAACCTGCGATTCTCATATCGTTATAATTGCATCTCCGGTTGAGTTAGTACATCAACCTAAAAGAAGCATTGTGCGTCATAGAGAAGTTGGACGTGATGTACGCTCTTTTAAGCACGGTGCAATTGAGGCTTTACGACAAGATCCTGATATTATTATGCTTGGAGAGATGAGAGACCAGGATACAATAGAAACGGCTCTTGAAATAACAGATTCAGGTCACAAAACATTTTCCACCTTGCATACTGCATCGGCTATGGAAAGCATAGCCCGAATAATTGGGGAAATTGAAGTCAACCAGCAAGAACGGGTAAGAAACCGTCTGGCGGATGTATTAACCTGCGTGATAAGCCAAAAGTTAGTACCAACTATAGATGGAAAGCGAATATTGGCAAAAGAAGTGCTTTTAGCTTCTCCATCGGTAAAAGCTGCTATCAAAAACAACAATATAGATGAAATTTATCAAATGATGAATGAAGGCAGCCACTTAGGAATGAACACATTGGAGCAAGATCTAAAAAGATTGTTTCAAGAGAAGAAAATTACGCTTGAAAATGCCGTAGGGTATGCAAATAACAAGACCAGAATTCGCGAACTATTAAACATGGATATTTAAATTATGAAAAAGAAAACGTTTATAGGTTTAGCTATTGAAGGGGATGAAATTCGATTAAGTTCGCTTGTTAAAAAGGGTGGTCGGTACGTTGTGACTACTGTTGATTCTGTTTCGATAGTTGAGTTAAAAAAATCGGTTGGTGAGAAGGTTGAAAAGGTAGAAACCCAGGGTGCCGGAGATATTTTTGGGATTGAAGAAGATGAAACAAACGATCTTGATTTTTTAACTGAAGAGTTACAAGCGGATCAAGACCATGAGGATGATGAATGGGGTGGTGGTGCTGATCCACTAACATCCGATGAGGATGTCTTAACAAAAACAATTTATGATTTAGACCAGGTAATCACAAAAATTGGTGGAAGCAAATATGATGTAGGACTGACCATACCTACATCAGGCTTAACTTATGATAGAATCAGCATACCTTCTGATATTAAGAAAACTAAAGATGTTAGAAAGTATGTTGAACAAAAAATATGTGGAATTTATGGGTACGAATATATTAGCGAAGACCACTACCGTTATTTTCTTTACAAAAATAATGAAGCATTTGTAACAACCTATACAACGGTTCCGCTATTATTTGAACTCTTTGAAAGATTATACCTTCTATTTCCGAATAAATATTTTATTAGATGTATAGTTCCCGAAGATATTGCACTCCTTCGATATTTAGATAGAGAAGTAACCTCCGAAGAAGACAATACAGTTTTTATAAATCTATCGAATGAAGGTGCAAGAATATTCTTTCGTAAAGGGAAAGAGTTCCTGTCATCAATGCCTTTAATGTCGAGACCTCAATCCGGAAAAGCTTACGTAAATAAAGTCTTTAGCCGTTTGGTAATGGAACTCGAAAAAGGCAAATTACAGTACGTTACCCGCTTTGTAGTTAGAGATAGCACGTCAGATGGTGAAGCATTAGCAGATGTTCTACGTGCTAATTTCGAAGAGACAAAGTGTGATTTTATTAAGGCCGGCAACGACATTCATATTAATTTGCCGGATGTTGAACCCGGCACTGTTCAAAAGCCCGTCAGTCTGCTAACTATATCTGTTGGAATGTTTGCTGCGGGAAGTTCAACACCCGAAATAGCTGCACATGATTACACTCCCAAAACTGTATTAGACAGACAAAAGGTCTTTAAACTAAAGTGGCATGGTGTAGTACTTCTTGTTCTCATTGCATTGTCTCCGATAGTACTGAATTATATCTATCAAGACATGAATAGAGATGTACAGGAATTAGAGGCTAAAGTGGCATCAAATGAAAATCAGATTCAAGATCTTCAAATATTTAGAAATGCTGTACTTGATTTAGATACACAGAACAATCAATTACTGAGCCAGATGGAACAAATTGACAGATTGGGGGAAAGGTCAAGAATTTGGACCGAAACCCTTTCTATTATTGCACGTGGATTGGATGACATCCCAAGTACCTGGCTTACTTCTCTACAACAATCTGAGCAAGGCTTTACTTTAGAAGGAATAAGCATGTTCAGAAATCGAATACCTGAAGTTGTGGAAATCTTTCATTTAGCTGGTGTTCGACAGGTTGGCCAAATACAAGTAAGGGATCGTGATTTCTACAGATTCGTGATAACTATATCTGATATTGTTGAGGATGAGTCCATATTTGATCCACTCCCTGATGAAAATCAAGAAATACCTGTGGCAGGAGGTACCCAATGAATTATGGATTAAGAAACAGTTTACTATTAGGTGGCACACTGTTGGTAATAGTTGTTACCGGTGCTATCTGGATCTATTACTTTGAGTTTAAACATTTGGTAGATTTAGAAAATAAACTGATAACTCAAGAAACGGAACTTGCTACGCTTAGAGCCGATGTTGAAAGATATGAAGAGTCTTTTGAATTAAACGAAGATTTGAAAAGTCGAATAGAATCCTTTCCCAAGGTTATGTTTCCAAATAGCAGGTTGTCTGTATTATATAACTACATGAATCAGGCAGACAGAGGGAATGTATTCTTAAACTACAGCTTTACGGATTCTACTAATTATGATGAATATGGCAGAACACGTTTTACCATCGATGCTGTGAGTAATTACAATCAGCTAAGAGATTATATTCATACAATTGAAAATGGTCCTTATGTCGTAAAAATATCAAGCTTACAATTAAGACCTACTAATAATGCTGAAGATTATAACGAAGTTGGTTTTCGGATAACTGCCGAAGCCTATTACGATCGTACTGGATCAAGTTCAACAATTAGGCGACCCGAACGAATATCATCGGCTCCTGAACGAAACCCGTTTTTCCCACTGGTAAGGGATATTCCTTCAAATGAAGCAGACTTGCCCGACGTGGAACGCTCTCGTTTAACGGCATTAAGTCCATCAGCGATATTTTTAATTGATCAAAGAGGAGACTTGGTCAGAGTAGAAGTAGGAGACCGGGTTCACCTTGGATACCTTGAGTCAATTTCAGTAGAGGAACAGTCAGCAACATTCTTCCTCAACAAAGGTGGATTAACAGAACGTACAACTTTAAGACTACAACAATGAAAAAATTACTATTACTAATATTAACTACGGCAGTACTTCTGCCCGTTTGTTTACAAGCTCAGGATAGATTGCCCAGAGAATTTACCCAGCAAGATGCCATTGTTGTGCTTGATGCCAATACACCTTTTGCTCAGGCTGTAAATATTTTTAATGATTACGCACAAAGATTAGAGGGAAGGCAAGTAGTAAATAACTCAGGCTTTACTGATGTAATTGGGATTACTATTCCCGGTATTCATTGGTTCGATGCTCTTGTTTTAATCGCAAATTATAACTTTTTGGTAATAAACAATTTCCCCGATAGAATTGAAATTACCATAGCGGAAGAAGTGCTTCAACAAGAGCAAGAGCAACAAAGGGTTGTAAGGGCTCCGGGCATTCCCGTATATGCCGATACCAGAGAAGTTGAAATATCAGCTGTTTTCTTTCAGGGCAATCGCAGGTTTTTGAGAGAAATTGGTGTTGATTGGACTGCCATTCAAAATGGTAGAGTTCATGTTGAACACCTTGGAGTAGCTAATTTGGCAGAGCCGCAATTTAATGCCGAATTTAATTTATCGGAAGTTATTGGTATAGGTAGCGATTGGGAAGTTAGTGCATTATTAAGTGCACTCGAAGCTAATGATAAAGGTGAAGTTCTTTCATCACCTAAAATTAAAGTCATTGAAGGCGAAGTTGGTCGAATTCAGGTTGGTCAGGATTTTTCGATTAAACAAAGAGATTTTGCCGGCAATGTAATTGATGAGTTTTTTGAGACAGGTACCATATTAAATGTAACACCTTACATAATCAAAGATAAAGGTAAAGAGTTTATTTATATGGAGATAGACGCTGAACGAAGCTCTGCTACCCCTGGTGCTACTACTACCATTGTTAACAAACAAGAAGCTCAAACCAGGGTTTTATTGCTGAGTGGAGAAACAACCGCCATTGCCGGACTGTACGAGACTGAAGAAAACAGAATTAGAAGAGGTATTCCGTTCCTTAAAGATTTGCCACCTTGGTTTTTCGGTCTTCGATATTTGTTTGGATATGAATCTACCGAGTTTATTCAAAATGAGTTAGTAGTAATTATTACTGCAGAGCTTGTTCCTACTATTGAAGAAAGAATTATTGATGGCTCTACAAGAATGGACTTTATACAACAAGAGCTTGAAAGAAGACGATCTGATTTGAATAGAGATTAATTCGAATTAAAATTTGCCCAATAGAGTACGCCCATAGTGTATTCTTGCGAAGTCCGTCTGTTTGAAAACGGACGGACTTTTTTAGGTCAAATAGTTTAATAAATGCAGGTTAATCCCGGATTTCGCATTAGGGATAAATCATTATTATTTTATGACATGTAGTCAACAGGAAGTTTTGAAAAATGCTACTAAAGCGTAATTTGGGTTAAAAGGCTCTTCTTACAGATAGAAAAACAAACGAGTTTTTACTGTAACGTTGGAAGCTTAAATCACCGGAATTGAATGGCGGGGCTTCACCCCCGAAAATATGACTTCCAACAGAAAACGATAAACCGTCGGAGTACGAATACCTGAATTCGGGGTTAACCCAAAAGTCATTAGCATTAAAATTATAACGTGATAATAAAGTAAAGAGTAAATCATCCCGTAGAAAACTTCGCTGTAGATTTATGATTAAGGAATGATTGTATCTGCTTTGAAGGATATCATCATTGTAATTCACAATCGCACTACCTGAATATTGAAGAGTCGTACGCCAACTTGAAATATCGGTTCTAAATCCTGCCATATAGTTAAGTCGAGGTTTGTATAATAGGAAGCCTTGCGAGCCATAACGGTCAAAAGCTGACAAAAAACGCTGAGCAGTTATAATATAATTAAGCGGGTTTTCCCCCAGTATATCACCGGAGGCTAACCGGTTTAATCTGTCAAAATCACCTTTGGTTATATCGTTTGAAAGTACATCGAAAGGAATATTATCAAACCATGCGGCTTCAAATTGTAATGCAATATCGCTCGATGGACGATACTCTCCCCAAAATCCTGCCACCCAAGAGGGCTTACGAACTTCTTCAAACCGTATTGACGCCGGGAACGGCTCGGGTATGAAGGATATCAGGTTGTCGAATTCAAATTGTTTATCATAACCGGGGTTAAGGGGAATCCAGCGCATAAACACAAAATCGATATCGAATTCCAGGCCGGGTCGCAGTCCCGTTCTTACTGCAAATTGAAAATCTTCTAATGTAAACTCATCAGGCTCATATCGAACAAACCTTGATGGAAACGGGAAGATATCAGCGGGAACCACACCCCACCTGCCCTCATAATCCGGAAGTCGAGATGGCTGAATAGCGGGGTTCAAAATAAATTGAAATTGATTTCTACCGGAGTAATAGGTGTAGCTGATACCGGTAAAGCCTTCACGCAACTCCGTAAAATCGCGGGTGATAAATTCTGACAAATCGTAAGGGCTTAGTATATCAAGAATGAAATCGCCTTGCGTAAGACCCCAACTTATTATTTGTTTTCCAATACGTAAATCAGAGTTTTCAAAAAAAAGGTCTAAATATGCTTCCCGAAGTCTGAAATCCAAGGAATCTGCTTTAAACGCATATGGATTAAAGGTGTCCGTTGATATATAAACCCTTCCATCGGAGAAATTTTGGGAGTAATTTAGGCGTATCGAATTACGACCACCAATTAATATTGGAGGATTTTCATTTATCGTAATTGCGTTATAATTAGATATTGAGCCGGAAAAAGTACCCTGAGCATTACTATTTTGGAGACCAAATATAAGAAAAGATAGTATTAATAAAATTCCGGTTAAGTAATTGTATTTCATTATAGTAGGCAATAAAATGAAGTCCTGAAAGAATAGGCTGTACCGGACATAACAAGGGATAAGGTAAAAAAGTTTTTTGCCTAAGATTGATATAATCGTTAAAAAATCGTAATTTTGCAATATTCTGTTCAAGTTATATCTACTAATTAACAGAATAATAATCCAAGCTGATATTAATCAGTTCCATCACATTAATTCTCAACTTTAGGAAGCATAATATACATCATATGGCGCATCAAAGTATCGAAGTAAACCAGCCCCTCGCTAAAGTCTATGAATGTTTAAACTCACCTGTTGATTTCCCTCGTTTTATGTCCGGAATTGACAAGGTTAACAGAATCAACTCTCAAACCTATGAGTTTTTAACTAACATCGGCGAAGAAAATTACAAATGGACAACTAATATCATCGATGATTTGCGCAATACTCGCTTTGCATGGATTACCATTAATGGTAATTTAAACCAAACAGGGACCATTCGTTTCACTCCTTTAGACAATGGAACCAGAACCAGAATCGATTTCACTCTTGATTATCGTACGTTCTTTGGTGATGCCAGCGAATCATTGCAACAATTTATTGATAATATCGAGGAGCAGTTGAAGAAAGACCTCGAGTTTTTCAAAGAAGCTGTTGAGAATGGCACTTTCAAAGAAAAATCAGAACAGGCTGCCAACAAGGAGGAGGCAACTGTATAATTCTTTCTTTACAAATTTAAAGGCCGCTCCGTTTTTGGGCGGCCTTTTCTGTTTATAAATAAGGTTAAAATGGTGCATATTAAAGATTTTGTAACAAACCCACCATCAAATCCATTTTTTGGAGTAATTGGCCACCCCATTGCCCAAAGTAAATCCCCATTGTTACATAATCTCGCACTGAACTATCATAGAATAGTAGCCGACTACTATAAAATTGATACGCCTTCCGATTCTTTTGCATGGGTTGGTAAACTTGTAACGCTACCCGGTTTCAGAGGTTTGAACGTTACCATTCCACACAAATCCAGAGTAATGGATATGCTGTCATTTATTGACCCAAAGGCATTGCAAGCAGGTGTAGTAAATACCATAAAGCCAGAACATCTTGGATTTGCGGGGTACAATACCGATATTTTAGGAGTTGAACGATCAATTTTACCACATGCATTGCTAATAACCGGCAGACCGGCACTAGTCTTTGGTTCCGGTGGTGCTGCAAAAGCGGTTGTGGCAGCACTAAAAAGCTGTGGGATTACCGAAGCTTACATCGTTTCAAGGAAAAACACTTTATCAGGTTGGCCATCAAAACTGAATGGTGTAACTGTACACCTTGCCGATTACCTATCGCTTGAAGAACCGCTTAAAAATTCTTCTCTTGTTGTAAATACAACTCCTTTGGGCATGTTCCCAAAAACGGATGATAGCCCTGTTCCATCAAAAATGGTTCGTTTGTTAAAAGAGAAAGTTTGCATGGATGCCATTTATAATCCCCAGGAAACGCTCTTTCTAAAACAAGCCAAGGAAGCTAAAGCGCTTAAAACGATTTCCGGAGTAACCATGTTTGTTGAACAAGCTGCTGCGAGTTTTAAAATATGGACAGGGAAAGACTTTCCGGTTGATGAAGCTCGTACATTATTAATCAAATCTCTTTAATTCAATTTCCCGGATGAAGATTGAACACATTTCTTGTTTTGAATCTGATAAAGTTAGCGCCAGGTTTTCTTTGAAGAATGATCAGGTTGGAAAAAGTGATGTCATTCCCGGTCTTAATGTTGGCTACAACACTGTTGAAGAAAAGGAAGTAGCCGACTACAAAAGGATGTTGTGGTTTCAAAGTCTTGGTCTTGATATTGATTCTGCTGCTTGGGGGATTCAGATTCATGGCGATACCGTTCAGGAAGTTGAAAAGCCCGGAGTTTACGAAAAAACCGATGGTTTAGTAACCAATTTGCCAAACCTGAGTCTGAATATTTTTGTTGCGGACTGCGCAGCTCTATTATTTTGGGATGAAATTAATGGTGTCATTGGTGCTTGTCATGCGGGCTGGAGAGGTGCCGTAGCCGGTATAGTACCCAATACGGTACAAATGATGACCCTAAAAGGAGCAAAATCCAATGCAATCAAGGTTTTTGTATCGCCTTGCATATCCGTTAAACACTTTGAAGTTGGAGAAGAGGTAGCAACTCAATTTCCGGAAACTTATGTTAACCGTTCGTTTGAAAAACCTCACGTAGATCTAAAATCTTTCATTTATCATCAATTAACAGAAAGTGGGATTGAGGTTTCGAATATTAAAATGCATGATGGATGTACATTTTCTGAACCTCACAATTATTATTCCTATCGATGGGATGGTCAACAAGCCGGGCGTATGATTGCAACCATTGTTCTTAAAAGCAAGGGATGAGAGTAAGTTACGCACCCGGCTATTACGCTCAGATAAACGACGACCACATTTTCCCCATGCGGAAATTTGAAGGACTCCATGCCTGGTTGACCGAGAAAGGTGTGGTGAAACCATCTGACGTCATTACACCACGTATGGCCGATATCAGCCATTTAATGCTGGTTCATACCCCAAGATATTTGGATGCAATTCTAAACGGTAACCTCGAGCGTAAGGAAGCTCGAAGGCTAGGATTGCCCTGGTCGTACAGCCTTGCAACTCGTTCGCGTCTTGCTGTGCAGGGAACACTGAATGCCGCCCTAATGGCGCTGGAAGATGGAATTTCAGGAAATCTTGCCGGAGGAACGCACCACTCTATGCCCGACGGGGGCGAAGGGTTTTGTGTTTTTAATGATGTAGCTGTTGCCATAAAAACCTTAAAGCGCAGTATGTGGGTGAAAAAAGTTTTGGTTATCGATTGTGATGTGCATCAGGGAAATGGCACGGCAAGTATTTTCAGGGATGATTCGGATGTCTATACATTTTCCATCCACGGGGCAAAAAATTACCCTTTTGTGAAACCCCCATCTACACTTGACGTTGGTTTGCCCGACAAAACCGGCGATAAAGTATATTTGCAAACTCTTGGGGACAGCTTAGATAAAATATTTGATACCTTTACTCCCGATATTATTTTTTATTTAGGTGGAATTGATCCATTAGAGACCGATCATTTTGGTCGATTATCCCTATCTTTCAAAGGCTTGCAGCACAGGGAAGAACTGGTAATTCAAACGGTACGGGATAAAGGGTTTCCACTTGTACTGCTACTTTCCGGGGGGTATGCTCCAACGTTGCTGCAAACAGTTGAAGCCCACGCGCAAATGTTTCATATAGCAAAAAAATTATACTGAATTATGGAAGATTTTAAAGTGATTGAGTTCAAAATCGATAACAGGGTAGGAGAAATAACCTTAAACAGGCCCGATAAACGAAATGCACTTAATCCTCAAATGGTAATAGAATTAACCCATGCATTTGAAAAATGTGCTACCGATGAATCCGTAAAAATTATTTTGCTAAAAGCCAATGGAGACGCTTTTTGTGCCGGTGCCGATTTGGCGGTTTTAAAAGCCATGAAAAAAGCAACCTATCAGGAAAACATGGCTGATTCATCCAGACTTGCTAAATTATTCCGTACAATTTACACCAACCCTAAACCTGTGATTGCAAAAGTTCACGGTCATGCCATTGCAGGCGGTTGTGGACTTGTTTCGGTTTGTGATATTGCACTGGCATCCGATGAAGCAAAATTTGGATATACCGAAACACGAATTGGATTTGTACCGGCAATTGTAGCACAGTTTCTTATCCGTAAAGTCGGTCAAACTCAAGCCAGAAATCTTCTCTTAACGGGGAAACTAATTGACGCATCAACGGCCGAAAAGATTGGTGTTGTTACTGAAACTGTAAATCATAGTGAGCTCGACCAAAGAGTCGAGGCACTGATAAACGATTTACTCAACAAAACAAGCGGACAAGCGCTTCAATCAACTAAAAAACTGATAAATACGGTATCCGATTTTAAATTTGAAGAGGCTATTCAGTTTGCCGTTCGCTTAAATGCAGAATCCAGAGGGACCGAGGATTGCCAAAAAGGAATATCAGCCTTTTTAAATAAAGAAAAACCCGTTTGGTAGTTTTTTTGAAACGAGTAAAGGATTAGGGTTGTTTACAAACCTATGAAAT
This sequence comes from Balneolia bacterium, assembly GCA_003566635.1. Lineage (GTDB taxonomy): Bacteria > Bacteroidota > Rhodothermia > Balneolales > Cyclonatronaceae > PXCK01. Next base: position 15,650 of record PXCK01000070.1, read on the forward strand.
TTGAAAAAGAGAAAATCAAGAGAGCAGACGCAATAGTTATTGGATCAGGTATGGGCGGTATGTCCGGTGCTTGTATGATGACTAAAAACGGACTGAAAGTTACCGTACTCGAAGCCGCGCATGTACCCGGTGGGTGCTCATCATCCTACAAAAGAAAAGGGAATATTTTTGAATCGGGAGCCACAACATTGGTTGGTTTTGATGATTTCCAACCCATGCAGACACTCGAAAAAGAATTAGGTATTGAGCTTGATAAAATTGAGCTTGATCCTTCTATGACGGTGCATTTGGATGGCAAACAAATCATTCGGCACAAGGATTTGGAAACGTGGATCGATTATGCAGGACATATTTTCGGGAATCCTGAGGGTCACAGAGGATTTTGGACTGATGCGTTTAACGTATCTAAAATTATTTGGAAAGTGTCAGGTCGAAACGTATTCTTTCCACCCAAAAAACCTTTAGAGTGGTTTCAGGTGGCTATAAAAAACAATCCGGTTGACGCTCCTGTACTTCGATTCGCCTTTGTTACCGTTAGAGAAATGATGGAAAAGCATGGGGTTGCAACGCCCGAGTTCATTCGCTTTGTTGATGAACAACTTATGATAACGGCTCAGGCTGATTCATCAGAAACACCGTTTATATTTGGCGCAGCAGGTATCACCTATACCAACTATTCAAACTACTATGTAAATGGTGGGTTGCTAAAAATGGTTGAGCAGCTTCAGGCGTGGATGGAAGAACGCGGCAGTGAAGTTTTGTGTAAGCAGCAAGTTACATCGGTAGAGAAAATTGACGAAGACTATTTAGTTACCACTCACAAAGGGGATGTATTCCAGGCACCGGTTGTACTATCGAATATCCCAATCTGGAATATGGGTGAAATAATAGAAGATGAATCCCTGAAAAGCTGGTTCGATGAAAAATCGAATAGGTATAACAAAGCTTGGGGGGCATTTACAATGGGGGTAGTTTGTGAAGATCTATTTGAGGAGGATATGACGCTACATCATCAACTGCATCTTCCTGAGGGACAAGAAATGCCGTTAACCGGTGCAAAGTCGGTTTTTGTATCAATGTCCGATAGAAATGATGCTCTGCGTTCTCCTGATGGTAAACGCACTTTAAATATTTCGTGTCATAGCCGGGCAGAAGAGTGGTTCGAAAAAGGTGATGCCTATGAAACCGATAAAGAAACCGTTCAGGATTTTATTTTAGATCATTTGGATAAAAATCTACCGGGTTTTGATAAAAATGCGGTGATTCTTGCTTTTTCGGCTACACCTGTAACATGGCAAAACTGGGTTTACAGAAAGTTTGGACGTGTAGGTGGTATACCCCAAAGTATGGACAGGTCCATAATTGACTGGACGCCTGCCGACACGCCCTCCAAAGGACTTTTCCTTTGTGGAGATACGGTTTACCCCGGTCAGGGAATTCCAGGCGTAACATTAGGCGGAATCAACGTATATTACCGAATTAAACAGTATTTAGAATCTCAAAATTAATCTTCAATTGAGTTACCAAAATCCTACTCAGTTTTCTATGTTTCCGCCGGCAGTAAAAAACCTGCTTATAATTAACGTAATCGTATTCGTTGCACAAAATACTCCCGGTATAGGCGACTATCTTCATGCTTTCTTTGCGCTGTATCCTATACAATCAGGTATTGGCATCATTCCGGATCAACCCTACTCTTTTTATCCCTGGCAGATTGTTAGTTATATGTTTATGCACGGGAGTTTAGGGCATATATTCTTTAATCTTTTTGCCCTTTGGATTTTCGGGTCTGCCATAGAATACACAATTGGGACGAAGCGATTTGTCCAATATTATTTTCTTACCGGAATTGGTGCAGCCGCTTTACACATGATGGTAAATATTGGTGCATCACCCATATTAACTGCTCAGGGATTGTATTATATTCCAACTGTTGGTGCATCAGGAGCCGTTTTTGGGTTACTTCTTGCTTTCGGTATGATGTTCCCTAATCGAGAAATTTTTATGTTATTTATACCCGTACCTATCAAGGCAAAATATTTTGTGATTATGTACGGATGTTTTGAACTATTTATGGGATTATCAACCCTACAAACCGGAATTGCTCACTTTGCCCATTTAGGCGGAATGTTATTCGGGTTTATCCTTATTCGATATTGGAAGTTGCCAACTAATCTGTATTAACTATGTATCAGCAAGAGTCATTTGGTCAGGCTTTTAAACGCGGGTACATGATGATGCCACCCGGGTTGCGTTTCATCATTACAGCCAATGTAGTGGTGTATTTACTTATGGTGCTGGGCGGATCTACCGTTAGAGGTATTTTTATCAGTTCTTTTGGCTTTTTTGCTGATCCGGCTATAGCTTTAACACAACCCTGGCGCATTTTTACCTACATGTTTTTGCATGCCAATCTCTTTCACATTTTATTTAATATGTTATGGGTTTGGTGGCTAGGCCGAATGGTTGAAGATCAACTTGGTACTAAAAACTTTCTAACCATTTATTTTGGTGCCGGTATTGGGGGAGCCCTCATAAACGTTGTAGTCGTATCTATTTTTGGAGGAGGATTGATTCCTACTGTTGGCGCATCGGGGGCCGTTTTTGGAATAATGGTTGTTTTTGCCATGCTTTTCCCAACCTTCAAATTGATGCTTTTACTTTTGCCACCAATTGAAGCTCGCTTCTTGGTAGCCGGACTAATAGCCATAGATTTGTTATTCATTTCCGCATCCGACGGTATTGCACGTATTGTTCACCTTGGTGGAGCCTTTTGGGGATATGCCTTACTAAAACTGTATTACAGAGGTTATAATTACGATGCGTGGATTACTGCCATTGGTGAACGTTTCTCCCGAAAGAAAACGGATACTTACACTGCCAAGAATAAAAAAATGTATAGTGTGTCCGATGCCGAAATAGTTGAAGAAGAGGAGCAATCGGAGTTAGACCGAATCCTTGACAAGATTTCTAAAAAGGGCTATGAGGGTCTTACAGCTGAGGAAAAGCGGAGGCTGTTTGATCTCAGCAATAAAAATTAAAAGCTAACTCAGTTTTAATAGCACCAAAGTTTCACATATTTATTCTCACTTGAAGCAACATTATGAACGGTTATAAACGCAGAGATTCAATTCAGGTAATGGTAGGCAATGTTCCGGTTGGAGGTGGAGCTCCGGTTGTGGTTCAATCCATGACCAACACCGATACAGCCGATATAGATGATACGGTAAAGCAGATAGCCGAACTTTCGGACGCCGGCTCTGAAGTTGTACGTATAACCGTAAACAATAAAGAAGCTGCTGCTGCTGTACCTTATATAGTAGAAAAACTGGATAAGAAAAACGTTGAAGTACCCATAGTTGGCGATTTTCATTACAACGGTCACGTTTTGCTAACGCAATATCCAGAGTGTGCAAAGGCACTAGCCAAATACCGTATTAATCCCGGTAATACAGGTACCCGCACACGTGATCAAAACTTCTGTACTATTGTTGAGCAAGCGATAAAGTATGATAAACCGGTTCGAATTGGTGTTAACTGGGGTTCGCTAGATCAACAGCTTTTGGCTGAAAAAATGGATTTGAACAATGCACTCCCGGAGCCGAAGGAGAGCAAAGAAGTGATGATGGATACCATACTCGAAAGTGCTTTGCGTTCATCTAAATTAGCACAGGAAGTTGGCTTAGCCGAGGATAAAATCATCATAAGTTGTAAGATGTCCGGCGTTCAGGATTTGGTAACCATTTACCGAAGAATGGCTGCTGCCTGCCGACATCCGTTGCATTTGGGACTTACCGAAGCCGGTATGGGTATGAAAGGAATCGTTGCCAGTTCGGCTGCTTTGGCAATTTTGCTTCAGGAAGGAATTGGGGATACCATTAGGGTATCACTCACACCACAACCGGGTGGCGACCGTGCCGAGGAAGTACGGGTTTGTCAGCAGATTCTGCAATCACTTGGTATCAGAAATTTTATTCCACAAGTTACGGCCTGCCCGGGATGCGGACGCACAAAAAGTACGTACTTCCAGGAGTTAGCTGACGAAATTCAAGGTTATATCCGAGATATGATGCCCATCTGGCGTGATATCTATCCCGGAGTTGAAGATATGCAGGTTGCAGTGATGGGATGCGTAGTTAACGGCCCGGGAGAATCTAAACATGCCAATATCGGAATTTCTTTGCCGGGAACATTCGAAGAACCCAAAGCACCTGTGTATGTAGATGGCGAGCACAAAGTAACCCTATCAGGAGATCATATAGGTCGCGAATTCCGCAAAATGCTTGAGGATTATATTATTAAGAATTACGGTGCGAAAGAGGTTGTTTAGTGGGGTAGATAAGCCTGCAACAAACTCATAACATTTCTATAACTTATTAATCCTCAAAACTGCTAGTATCATCTCCCCCGAATTGGCTGTGCCAATTCGTACCCTCCCGGTAAACCGGGACAAGACCTTCAAAGAGGGATTTTATACTTTATAAAATTATAAACTCTTACAATGCCTTAGTGCGTTAATACAGCCGGCGATGGACTTTTTGTTCACAAGTCATAAATACTTTAAAGCCTAGTGGGAAACAGAATACAAATCCACTCTAAACCCGCACCAACCCCATTTTCGATGCTGCCCTCAATAAACGGTTTGAGTTTTGGTGGTAGTGGTAGAAGTACTTTTCCTCGGGGCCGAATTTTTGGTAAAAGTCGTTAATACGGTCTTGTTGGGAGCCTTCAAAATCGAAATCAAGCATTCTGTTTCTGCAATAGGATATGGCTTCATCCAATAATAATGCTCCGGGTTGAAGTTCTTTAAAGTCGCGATTTAAACCGTTAATCACGTTATAAGCACGATGTTTATCAAGCGGTAGAAAACAACCTGCTACAGGTGTCCCAGACTGATTCTTGACCATAAATCCAGCACCCAATCCAAACTCCTCAATTTCCTCACAAAGATTTATGAAGCTTTCTTTTTCGAAAGGGTGTGACCTGCCGGAGTTTTGGTATGATAATGTCGATAACTCATAAATCGCTTCAAAATCACTGGATTGCTCAACGACTAAGTTGTTTTTTTGAGCCTTTTTAATATTTCGCTTCAAAGAAGAAGCATAAAAATTTTCTTCTGACTTAGTTAAAATCTGTGTTCTGAATTGATGAACCGGTTCAACACCTGCTAAGTTTTGGAATAATTTATCGGTAGTATAGCTTTCCGAAATACGATAGGAATCATAAATGGAAAGGATCTTCAAAAAATAATCTTGAAACAATTCAACCCTTCTCTCACATATAACCTTATCGCTAAAAACAGGATGGTTATAAGGCGTTAAAATGGGTTGGGGTATAATTTTGAATCCAGCTTTAGTGATTTCATTTATAATGAATCCGCCAACTAATACATTGTCCAGATAAAACCCATAAATCACAATTTCACCAACAGGTTGGTGCTTTAGCCAGTGCGTTGTGTGGAAAACGGTGCCATCCCGCTGGGCAAGCACAAAGCAGTCCCACTTTTTCCAATCTTCCTGTGGTATTTCACGA
>PXCK01000160.1 GCA_003566635.1 Balneolia bacterium
ATGACAGCAACAAGCTTATACCAATTTTACGACTTATTAATCCTCAAAATCTTCAACACCATCCCCCCGAATTGGCTACGCCAATTCGTACCCCCTTACAAAGGGGGATGTGTTTACGCTATTAAATAATAATTACTTACAACGCCTTAGTAGGTCTTATACCGCAACCATGGAATTTCACTGCGTGGGAATCACTTCGTTCGGTGCGCTTCGTGGGAATCGCTTCGCTCGGAGTGCAGCATTTTTACCACACCCAAATTTAAGTGAGTGTGGTAAATTGCCCATATCATAAGTATACAATTGCTTAGGCTTAAAAAAAGGCCGATTATTTTTCTCTCAAATGTGCTAAATAGATGGCTTACATGAACTTTTCGTCAATATCGAATGAAACAAGTTTGCTAGTTAAAAGGCCAAATCGTGCATTCTGGTTGAAAAGTAGAATTTATAAGCAGGGACAGGTCGCGGCCGGACCTTACTTTTAGCTGTATACATATTTGTTTAAGAAACAGTCAAAATATTTTAAGAAACCCAACCAACCTCTCCAAACTTTCTTCTTTTATTTTCGGATTCATTTTCCCATCTTAATTGCCATGCAAATTAAACGAATTCCTTTAAAAAGCGGTGGCAAGCAAACGGTTATTTTGGTTGGAGAATCAACCTACAGGGCAAACCGCGTTTTTATAGTAATTATGGCCATTATTATGTTTTGGGCAACTATGTGGCCGGGATATCCGCTGTTTTCGGGAATTGAGCCTATGATTTTAGGGCTGCCGCTTTCTTTTGCATGGGTGATTTTGTGGGTTATAATCGGGTTTTTGTGCATGCTTGCCCTCTATTTTTCCGATAACAAAGAGGAAGAACCATAGTGGAAACAGGTACCGTAATTCTACTTGTTGTAGGAATTTACCTGCTTATTTCTCTGCTTGCGGGTATTATTCCGGCTTTTAGAATTTCTAAAGGGGTAACGGGTTACGTAGCAGGTGACCGCAGCATGAATGTGGTTATTCTGTACTTCGTGATTGGCGCCTCCATTTTTTCTGCATTTGCATTTTTAGGTGGTCCCGGATGGGCATACACACGGGGAGCTTCGGCTTTTTATATAATTGCCTATGGGATAACCGGCATCATTCCACTTTACTTCTTTGGCCCACGAGCATGGCGATTGGGTAAAAAATATGGGTATTTAACACAAGCGGAACTATTGCGCGACCGTTTCGACAGTAAGTTTATTTCTGTGTTGCTGGCCATATTAAGCGTTGTGGTTTTTATTCCTTACCTAACCATCCAAATGAAAGGTGCAGGTTACGTACTCAATGTAATTAGTGAAGGCTTGGTACCGGAGTGGGTGGGTGCCGGTGTAACGTATTTGATTGTTTTAATTTACGTTTACTTTAGCGGAGTGATGGGTGTAGGATGGTCAAATGCATTTCAAGGAATGATTATGATGGTTCTGGCCTGGGTGTTGGGCATTTATCTACCTAATGCACTCTATGGTGGAATTGGACCAATGTTTGAAGCTATAATTGCAGCCGGACAAACAGAAATGCTTCGCGCTCCCGGTCTAACTCCGGGTGGGACTCCCTGGGATTGGTGGGGTTTTAGTTCGGCTGTGTTTATTTCGGCCGTAGGATTTTCGGTTTGGCCCCACTTTTTTATGCGAAGCTTTGCTGCCAAAAGTTCAAGAAGTTTACGCCTCAGCCTCGTTTTATACCCCACCTTTTTGATTTTTCTCGTTCCAATTTTATTGATTGGTTTTTCTGCAATTGTAGCATTCCCCGGTGTGACTCCGGCCGATAGTATTTTGCCTCATATATTAATGCAACTTGAGCTTCCGGCCCTTGTAATTGGCTTGTTTTGTGCCGGTGCCCTCGCTGCTTCTATGTCGTCGGGTGATGCTATTTTACACTCGGCAGCTTCAATAGGTATCCGGGACGGTGTGGCTCAAGTGGTGAAAAACCCTTTGGGTGATAAAACCGAACGCATGCTAATTCGGGTGCTGGTAATCTTAATAGGATTTATCAGCTATCTGTTCGCTGTGGTAATTGATGTGTCGCTTGTGGCGCTACTTTTAGGCTCTTATGGAGGGGTAGCCCAAATTTTCCCCATCATATTTGCCATGTTCTATTGGAAACGAGCGACAAAAACAGGAGCCGTTTTAGGCCTGACGATTGGAATTATTGTGAATACAATCTTTCTGGTTTATCCCGAGCTAAAGCCGGTTCCAATGCACGAAGGCGTGTTTGGTTTAATAGCCAACATTATCTTTTTGGTAGGTGGGAGCTTATTATCAAAGCCGGATGATGAAAAACGGGTAAGAAAATTTATGGAATCGGGTTTGGATTAAACCGGGTTAATCGCGAACCGAATACGTATCAAATATTTCAAAAAGAACTTGCCCGGTCATGTTTTCGGCTTCAATACCAAGCAAAAAAGCAATCTTTGGAGCTATATCAACCATATTTATTGAGTGATTTACTACCACACCTTCATTTACGTTGTTTCCGTAGGCTATAAATAATCCGAGCATATCATCATGTGTATTCAAAAAACCATGATGCGCACGGGGCAAACTGTATGTAGCACTATCCAACAGAAGGCCTTCTAAATCAGTACGAAACGAAAACCCATATCCGGGTTTAGCAAATAGCGCAATTTGTCCGACATGAGGATTGGAACCAGGATTAGGCAACCCAAATTCTTCAAATTTATCGGCTGCAATTACTGTTTCAATACCTTCTACGGATTCAAAGTAGTTCGCTAATCGAATCGTCTCGGCTTCATCTTCGGTGTAAATCATGCCGAATCCTCCGGTTGACCATGCCGCTGCTGTAGCAAAATCAATATTGCCATTTTCTCCAACGGTCAGCAACCCAAGTTCTTTAAGGTGGTTATTTAACATAATTGTTTGAGGTGTACAAGTAAAGCCGTGATCAGAAATTAATAAGATGGTAGTTTTTTCGTACAACCCGGATTCTTTCAAAGAGCTTAATAAGCGGGCTATATTTTCATCGGTTGTTTCTAAAGATTCCTTGAATTCATCGCTGTTTATTCCTTGTCGGTGACCGGTATGGTCTAAATCGAGTAAATGCACCAAAAGTAATTCAGGCATTCTGTTTTGAATAATAAAATCAGCAGCTTCAATCCATAATAAATCCCGATCGGGACTGCTTAATTGCCAAAGGGCAAAGTTTGTCATATCGACCAAAATGCCTTCATCAAATAAATCCCACATTAAATCTTCGCTCATATTGCCTACAGGATCAGGACTGTCGGGCCAATTGTCCATAATAAAGGAATCTCCCTGTGTTCCGGGCCAGTTAATGGCAGCTGTTCTTAAGTTGTTTTCTGCCAATAACTCAGGAAGTGTTACTACGCTAATAAGTTCACCTTTGGGGAGATCAGCATTAATACCAATGGGGTTTTCACCTGCTCCAAACTCAACTTTGCCGTTGAAAATGAGACCGTGTTCCGAGGGGTGAACTCCCGAAATAATGGTAGTGTGATTAGGCCAGGTAAGAGACGGGTTTGATGTCCGTAAACCGGAAGTTTGAGCACCTTCAGATGCTAAATATCTAAGCGTTGGGATGTTGTAGCGATCATCTGTTAGCAGGTTATGCATAAACCCATCAATAGAAATAACTAAGATGTGTTCTGTGTGCTCATGTGTTGGCAAGTTTGAATTTGACCATGTTAAAGGCACTAAAATAAATGATATGAGTAATATTAAGACGTGTCGCATACAATTTTTATTTGACAACTAAATTACCATATAGTTATATGAAATGCCACATTTAAATTATGGCGAAACCCTAATAATCTTTACCGGACAGATTTCGGCAGCTTTTTCGTTAGCATCTCGTTCATGTTCGCCTACTTCAACCTGAACCATATTACGTTTTAATTTTCCACCAAGCAGAACACTTTTGCCATCCCTGCGAGACATTTGCCATCGTTCCGGGCAGACTTCAACGCAATAATTGCATCCAATACATTTTTCTCTTTGAAATTGAATGAGCATTAATTTCGGTTCTCCCAAATATATATGTTGTCGCCTTCCCGTACTTTTTCATTTACAGTAATGGTACACTCATCGCCTTGAACAGCAAGAGTAGCAGGAGCATCATTAACCCATATTGATTGAATATCCGTTTCAACCACGCCTGTAGAATCACCAATGACTAGTATTGAGTCATTTAGTTTTAGTTCTTTAGTTTTTATGCGAATGTGTGCCACTTTAGGCTTGGGGTAATAATGCAACACTTTCCCAACAAATGTTTTTTGACGGGTTGCAGAAGATCCATGTTCAGTACTCCACTCCCCAAGTTTTCTGCCTAAATAGTATCCATCCCAAAAACCCCGGTTATATACCGACTCAAGTTTATTTTTGAGTTCACTCGCTAACTCTTTTGTGTAAGTACCCTTTTCGATGGCTAAGGCAGCCTGTTTATAGCACGATGTAACCGTTTTTACGTATTCGGGAGATCTGCCACGACCTTCAAGCTTAAGCACTTTAACCCCGGTTGCAATAACTTCGTCCATAAAATCGATAGTACATAAATCCTTCGGGCTCATGATGTATTCATTATCAATAGCCAGTTGGTGTCCGTCGTCGCTCTCTACTATGTACCCATACCGACAATTTTGTTTGCAAGCACCTCTGTTTGCTGATGAATTATGGGTGTGTAAACTTAGGTAGCACTTCCCCGAAACGGCCATACACAATGCACCATGAGCAAAAATTTCAATTTCCACTAAATTGCCGGAAGGTCCGGTTATGTTTCGCTCTTCAATTGATTTAATAATTTTTGCTACCTGACCCAGGCTAAGTTCTCTGGCAAGAACCATTACATCAGCAAAGTGGCTGTAAAACTCAACCATCTCAATATTTGAAATATTTGTTTGGGTTGATATATGGACTTCAACGCCTTGTTTTGCTGCATAAGAGATAGCTGCCTGATCAGATGCAATTATAGCCGTTATACCTGCTTCTTTTACCTTATCGATAACATTTCGCATTAAGGGCAAATCATGATCGTAAAGAATGGTGTTAAGTGTTAGGTAAGTTTTTGTGTTGTGTTTATTACAAAGAGCGGCTATTTCCGGTAAATCGGCAAGACGAAAATTATTCGTTGCCCTTGCTCGCATATTTAGTTGTTCAACACCAAAGTAAACAGAATCTGCCCCGGCTTGCAAAGCCGCCATTAGCGACGCTTTATCCCCGGCGGGGGCCATAATTTCGATGAATTTTGACATAAAAATAAATACAATGATATTATTTGAATACAAAACTTGTAATATACGATTAAATTCATTGTTACTTA
>PXCK01000154.1 GCA_003566635.1 Balneolia bacterium
ATCCCTACGGGATTTTTTCAGTTTTGGCCTGATTTGAATAGCTTAGCCCGGACAAGCCTGTCAACGCCAAAATCAAACCGAAACCAAACATTTTGTAATAATAGGACAATACAAATGTTATCTATCGCCAAAGTCTGTTCAATACTTGAGTTTTGTGGGATTTAAAATGCTCTAATAAAATTTAAAACCAAGTTTCACTTTAGAAGCTTTTATAAAATTTCCTATTGACTTCATGTCTACAAGTAATAATGGTGTATCCCTAATGCGTAATCCGGGTTAAGTTGGCTCAACAGAATTCTTTCTACTCAACGTGAATAATTCACTAAAAAATTTACCTCTGACAACAAGTGAAACAATTCCTACCAAGTAAAACCTTCCATATGGGAAGGCACGCTTTGTGTAACTCTGCGGCTTCCACTGTAACTTCTGTGGTAAAAAATAGAGGCAATAATCTAACTGATCACCCCACCTACAACTCAAACCACCAAGGATTTTCAGACACCCTTATTCCACTATGGTCCTGTCGCATCAAACTAAATGATTCATACCGGATAGTAGCTACCTTTACTCCATACCTCGGGTTCATTGAACTGTTGGTAAACATAAGGGATAAATCTCTGTTTGTGGACCTAACCGGATATAATAAAAATGAGTCTTCAGGCAAAAACCCACCGATCACCTGAGAAACGTAAGATATATGGGGCGTTCTAATGAAACCTGCTTTTATCTGATGGTCAGTACTTCCTTCTATTAACTCTTCCGAAAGGTGTACATCAACTGTGAATTTACCCTCAAAGTGGTCAGCAAATTCGTCAGATTTTAGCACATTCGATATATTTTCCAACATCTTATAATCAATTCCGGCAAAATTATCCGGTAGGTGATACAAGTAAATTTCCTTCATGCCTGTTGAGGCTAAATGAAGTGTTTCATCGTAGCCCGGTTTTAAATCTCCATCAACAGTTGAGGTTGATAATATTGTTTGAGGTCCTGTTTCAGGAACAAAATGTACATCTCCGGAGGATAACATCCTGAACAAACGTCCTTCATCCTCGAAAGACATGAATCGCAGGGACTGGTATGATGAAGAAAACAAAGAGTTATTGAAATAGGATTCATTTCTGGCAAAAACATAAACAGAATCACCCTCTGTATGACTAAAGGTAAAAATACCCGAACCTAAAGGTGATGCATGTAAGCCACGATCACGCTCTGCAGCTTCTCTTGGATATATTGAAGCATAGGGATGCGCCAATAAACGGGTAAAGTTTTCGTAAGGCGCATTTAATGTAAAAGAAACCGTACTGTCGTTAACTACATCAATACCTGAAATACCGGGAATAATTCGCTCATCAGCGAAAAACAAATTCTGCTGCTGAACTCTAAATGCATCAAACCCTTTTACCTTGTCCGTAAATTTTGCTGATGCAGATTGAGGCACATTATTCTGCGCCATTCGTTCAAATGCAAATTTAATATCGTTTGCCTGAATAACTCTGCCTAATCCACTTGTAAAAACACTACTGTCATGATAGAAGGCATCCGTGCGTAAATTGAAAGTGTATGTTAGCGAATCGTCGGAAACTTCCCATGAACGGGCAACCGATGGTTGAACATCGCCATTACGGTCTATTCGGGTAAGCCTGTCGTAAACAATATAAATGGCCCGCTGACTCGTGGTATTATGAGCAAAAAGCGGATCCATACTGCGAATAAGCTCATTTTCGCCTATGGTTAATTGGGTTACAGGATCCATAGCTTCCACCTCTTCCTCTTCAGTTTCTTCTACTTGTGGTGCTTCTGAAGCAGTTCGGGCTTCGCTACCTACCGTTATAGTTTCTGTTGAGCTACATGCTTTAATAATCAATAAAACAGCGATTAATAAAATTAGGCGAAGTTGTAAGGTCATAATTTATTTAAGCTATGCTTGTATTTTTTGATGAATCAGGCTTTTCCTTTTAAACCTTTAATACCTTTAACCGATTTTATGCTTAAAAGGTTTGTTTCATACGAACGAACCCGACCGTTTTTAATTCTATGCTTTGTTTCGGCCAGTTCAATCAATTTATTAATCAAACGGGTAAAATCCACACCCGATTTATCCCACAAATAAAAGGAAAATGATCCGGGAATAGTATTAATTTCATTGAAATAAAACGTCTCGGTTTCTTTATTTACTAAATAATCAAATCGAACAACACCCGAGCCATCAATGTTCCGGAAAAACAACCTTGAGGCTTCCTGAATTTTTATTCGTAAAGCATCACTGATAGGAGCCGGTATTATTCTGCCTGCAGATGCCATACCCTTTCCTTCAGAACCCAAATATTTATCCTCAAAACTCAATAGCTCATCGTTCCCTATAGGCTGCTCACATACACTTGCTTCACATTTACGGTTATCACCCAATACAGAACAGTTAACTTCCATTAAAGGGGAAACGGCTTTTTCTACAATAAGATGTTCGTCAAACCTAAAACAAAACTCAATAGCATCTTCAAGTTCATGCCCGTTTTTAACTCTCTTTACCCCAATACTACTACCAAGGTGTACCGGCTTTATGAAAATATCATCTCCCAATTCTTTTATTTCTTTCAGAATTTCGGTTTTATTTTCAATCCACGTAGTCTCGGTGAAGTACACATCGGGGGTGACCTCAATTCCCAACGATTGAGCGAATCGCTTAGATGCCATTTTATTCATTCCCAAAGCCGATGCAAATGTACCGCATCCGGTATAGGGAAGATTGTAGGTTTCACATAATCCCTGAAAACTTCCATTTTCTCCATCCGCCCCGTGAAATGCTACCAATACACAATCAATCGGCCATTTTGCCGGTTTTGAAAATAGGCCGGCTGATTTATTCTCAGCCAAAACAGTACGACCGGTTTCATCAACCGAAAAAAAACAAGGAGTAGCTTCTTTCTCTAATGTTTGAAGATTTTCGTAGGATGATAAATCCAGTAATTGAGAGCCGGTAAGAAATTTACCCGATTTTGTGATGTATAGAGGTATTAGTTGATATGGCTCTTTTTGAATAGCCGTGGCCGCCTGAATTCCGGTAATTACAGATACTTCATGCTCGGGCGATACGCCTCCAAAAGCAACTAATATGGTTTTATTTCCCATGAATAATCAATTATGCAGATTTCAAATAAAATGTTACAACGGTTCCTTCACCAACCGAACTGGATACTTCAAACGGAGCTTTATGAGCATCAAGTATAGTCTTAACAACTGAAAGTCCCAAACCAAGTCCGCCACTATCCCGTGAACGCGCCTTGTCCGTTCGGTAGAATCTGTCAAAAATACGAGGAATATGTTCCTGAGCAATTCCAATCCCGGAATCGGTGATTTTAATTTCAACGTGATCGCCTTTTTTTGTCCATTCTAATGCAACACGACCTTCCGGAGTGTATTTTATGGCATTGGAAATCAGGTTATCAATTACCTGGATAAGTTTATTTGGGTCTCCCATTACCTGTTGGGATTTTCCCTTTACAATAAACGTCAAGTCGTGATTTTGCAGTAAATGCTGCACATTTTGTTCAGCTTTCTTAGCAAGTTCAAAAAAGTCAAACGATTTCATTTCAATGAATTTTGCTTCTAATTCGCTTCGCTGTAGTGTCATTAAATCATTGAAGAGGGTGTTTATTCGGGCTGCTTGATTTTTAGCCGTTTGTATGCACCTTTGTTTTTTTTCGGCAGACAGTCCATCCATCTCAAGTATTTCCATCGTACCCATTAACGTGTGTACCGGATTCCTGATTTCATGCGCAATGTCGGCAAGCATCTGTTTTTGCTTTTCGTTGATATCGGCCAGCTTTTGGTTTTCGGCCTGTAGCTTTGCCGACATCTCATTTATTGAAGAAGCCAACGTACCAAATTCATCACTTCTGTTCACTTCCAATTTATGATTGGTATCACCATCAGCAATTTTTCGTGATGAATCGATTATCTGAACGATAGGGCGTGACAAATACTGACTGAAAATAAAACTTACGAAAAGAATAATAGCAATGGAAATAAACATACCCGAATAAATAATCCATCGGATAGTTCGGATTGGTTTAAAAATTTCGGATTTTGGTCGGCTTATTTCAGCGAAGTAAATAGCACCATCATCCATAGCAATTAAACTGTAGATGTAGATAGAATCGAGTTGTCTTTCATTTATGATTTCGAGTGATTCCCTGCCGCCACTGAGTAGTTTTTCTTGAATTTGAATAGAAAATGGACTTGAAAAATCCCCCGATTCAAAAGGGTTATCGCCATCCGGAGTATTACCCATTTGATCGAAAAGCAAAACCCTGTACCTTTGATCCGAACGCAGGTTTTCTTGTATGGAGCGTAACTGACTTTCCGAACCTGATGCAGTAGAAAATGTAAGCATGATTTGTCGTGCATCGGCTTCCATATTTTCCACAGCCTCTGATAGCAAATAACCGCGAATAAATACAATGGAGTAACTGCTAATTGCCGTTACTCCAAAAATGAGCAAGAGAATAAATGTTAGTGAAAGTTTGTATTGAATTTTCATGACCCGATTAACTCACGGTTAATCCCGTAGCCTGTACCTCTGTAGGTTTTTACAACTTCTCCATCAGAACCAAGTTTAATTCTCAGGTTTTTAATATGCACATCTACTGTTCTGTCGAACACAAATTTATCTTCGTCGGTAATGGTTTCGAGCAGCTCTTGGCGCGTAAAAACCCGATTTGGAGATTCTGCCATTGTTTTAAGCAGTATGAATTCTGTGTTCGTTAAATCTACAGCATTATTATTCCGCCAAACCTGCTTATTTCCTAAATCAAGATAAATATTACCAACGTGCACCCAACCTGTACCCCGGTCAACCTGTCGTCTAAGTAATGTTTTAATTCTAGTGCTGATTAATTTAAAACTTGCAGGTTTAGAAATATAGTCGTCAGCACCGGCTTCAAGGCCAAAAATTTCGTCGTTTTCCTGATCTTTAGCCGTTAGAAAAATGACGGGAATATCACGAATTACTGGATGATTCCTTATGAATTTACACACTTCAATTCCGTTGATTTCCGGAACCATTATATCCAAAATAGCCAGATCAATTCCGGCAGCATTTTCATTGATGATGTCTAGCGCTTCTTTGCCATTGGAAGCAACCTTGAGGTTAAAACCATCCATCTCCAAGAAACCGGAAAGTAGCTCGGCCGAATCGGTTTCATCTTCAAGTAATAATATGGTGTGTTTAAAATTCAATAGAAATAGATAATTCGGGTTAGTCTGTTTTTTTAGCAAAAACGGTTACGGGAGCACCTTTATTAATACCGAGCAACTCGCTTGCATTTCCTTTATTAATAGAAATCTCCAACATTCCTGAGCTGCCAATAAAGGCTACAGGTTCACCTTCATCAACATCGGCAAAGGTCTTAACCACACCATTAATTATAAACGTTCCGGCGTAAATCTTCACGTTTTTGGACTCCAGATTTTTAATCATTTTTGATGTGATGTTGGTAATCAAATTGCCATATCTGTCGATATGCAAGACCCAACCTTTAATAGATTCGGTGGTGCATGATGCTTCTGCCCATTTATAAGTTACAATTTCGGGTATCTCCGGTCCAAAAAATTCAAGAGGTGTACCTGCTGCAAGATGAGCCGCAGCCGGAGCAAAAATATCTCTGCCATGAAATGTAGCCGAGGGCTTTTTACGAATTAAATCTGGGTTTGAAATAATGTGTGCTTTAAACTTTTCTTTATCAGCCACGAGGGAAAATAACCCATTATCCGGCCCCACAAAAAACTGATTGTTACTTTGTAAAACAATGGGATTTCGCTTGGTTCCTACACCGGGATCAACCACACAAACATGAATGCTGTTTTCGGGATATAAAAAGGCAGTGTTCTTTAATACCCATGAACCTGCCATAATATCCTGGGGCGAAATTTCGTGGGAAACATCAACTATGGTAACATCCCGATTTATCGAGATGATTACCGCTTTCATCGCACTGACGTAATAATCAGAAGTTCCAAAGTCGGTTGTAAGCGTTATAATTGGTTGTTTGCCCGACATTCACATGCATACGTCTTATGAATACGTATTGAGCATAACAGGCATCACCAACATAAGAATCTCACTATCTTCATCCTGCACGGCAGGCTTAACAATACCGGCACGATTTGGAGATGAAAACTCAAAAACAACCTCAGGATCATCTACATTATTCAACACATCAGCCAAATAGCGGGCATTGAAACCAATCTCCAGTTCCTCTTCCGAGTTGAATGAACATTCGATAGATTCTTTAGCTTCACTGCTCATATCAATATCTTCTGCGCAAACAACTACTTCATTTTCGCGAAGTTGCAAACGAATCTGGCGTGAACTACTGCTCGAAAAGATGGAAACACGCTTAACCGTTGCTAACATTTGGTCGCGATTTACGATGAGCGTTTTCTCGTTATCTTTAGGTATTACCGTTTCGTAATTAGGGTAATTTTCGTTTATCAATCTGGATATAACACGGGTTGATCCGCTTTGGAAGCTAACGTAATCTTCAGATACTAATATTTCACAGTCACTGCCGGAAAGTGTTTTGAGTGTTAAGTTTAACGCTTTTTCAGGTACGATAAAATTGATGTCTGATGCGGCAGTCAATGAGTTCAAGCTAAGCTTTACCAAACGGTGACCATCGGTTGCAACCACTTTTGTGTGGTCTTCACCAATCTGGAAATAAACACCCATCATAGCCGGGCGCAAATCGTCTGTTGAAACGGCAAAAATGGTTTTGTGAATGGTATCTTTAATAAGTTCGGTTGTAGTTTTTAACTTCTGCGAATCGGTCATATTCTGCATCACAGGGAACTCATCACCATTTTCTCCGGCCAATTTATAAGTTCCTTTATCGGTACGGAACTTGATGTTGTAGCGTTCATCTACTTCAAAAAATACCGGTATATCGGGTAATTGACGTAAAGTTTCAAGTAGTCGGCGGGCAGGGATAGCGATAGAGCCTTCTTCGGTTATTTCACCATCAACAAATTCAACAATGGAAACCTCCAAATCTGTTGCAGAAAGTTTAAGCTTACCATTTTCTGATTCAAATAAAACCATTTCTAAAATGGGAAGGGTAGCTTTTGCGGGTACAGCCCCAATAACAGCAGATAGGCTTTTTACGAGTTCGCCACTTGATACATTAAACTTCATGAGACAGAATATTTATTTAATTTAAGATTCGTTTATCGTCAAAATGTCTTTGCAAGCACAAGGTAACGGATTTTAACTAAATAAGTGATAAAAATGAACTCGTTACATGTACTATTTTGATGGAAAATACAAATAAATCAACTATTAACTATATACAGGTTTAACCCGAAACGGCTTCTACAGGCTGAAGGTTTTGCTTACCGGATATTTTTATCCCAATCCAAATTGTAATAAGCAAAACAAAAGCTGTTGCCACGAAAGGTAGTTGAGGTGATATTCCAAAAAGAAATCCGCCCCACGTTGGCCCGATTGTTCGTCCGAGTCCTGATAAGCCTTGGGCTGTCCCCATCATAGCGCCCACTCTCGTAGGATCAGCTTCTTTTGATATGAGGGAATTCATAGTCGGCAGATTCAAGCTATGACCAAATGCCATTAAACCAAGAAATACAGTTAACATACTTATGGTTCCCGCAAAAGCTATGAGCGCCAATCCGATTGTCATAATGATGTTTCCGGCAAGAAAAACTTTTTCCTCGGCAAAATATTTGGTTAGCGGACGTATCAGCCCGCCCTGAACAATTACGGCAATCAATCCCAGCCAGAAAAACTGAATACCAACCTGCTCGGGCGACATCCCCAATTCCGAATCACAAAACAATGGAAATGCACTATATAAACTTGCCTGTCCAAAAGACAATACAAATGCCGCTAATAACAAAATTCCAAAAAATGGCGAGGCACTTTTACCTGAGTTAAGCGTCTTCCAAAACGAGGGCGTAAATACACCGTGTCTAACTGTCGTTTTATCTTTCTTTACAGCTTCTTTATCAACCGTTTCTTCAAGCTTAAACCAAACCAATAAAAAGCTACAAAATGACAGAAATGCTGCGAAGAAACCGGGCAATGCATACTTATTTGCTTCAACCCATACGGCAGTTTGAGCGAATCCCGCCGAGGCTATCATTTCATGAAATGCAGGATGAATTAATGCGGCTGCCATGGCAGGCCCCATTACAAAACCCAAGCCAAAAGCTGCTCCTATCATGCCCATTCCACGAGCCCTGTTCTCAGCGTTTGTTACATCGGCAACATAAGCTTGAGCCGTTGAAATATTACCACCCATAACACCGGCAATCAGTCTTGAAAGGAGTAACACGAACAAGGAGCCTGCAAGACCGAATATGATGTAAGCAATTACGGCACCAAACGTACTCAACAGCATAATGGGCCGCCTTCCAAACCGGTCGGATAAGCTACCCCAAATGGGTGAAAAAATTAGCTGAGCAAAAGAAAAAATACTGTACAGCAGTCCAATTACAACCGGGGAAGCATTAAATTCCTGAGCGTAAAATGGAAGAAGTGGCAATACAATACCGAACCCCATGAGGTCGATTAACACAACCAAAAAAACGGTAAATAAACGCCCCTTATTCAAAAAAACCTCAGTTAAAATGTTCTGCCATCAACTCTGCAACTTCGTCGGCAGCAGCAACAGTTTTATCAATATGCTCTTGCGTTAAAGCATTTGAAAGGAACAGACTTTCGTAGGCAGATGGTGGCAGATAAATCCCTCTTTCCAGCATACCATGAAAGAAAAATTTAAACATTTCCTGATTGGTTTGAGTAGCTGTACTAAAATCTGTTACCTTTTCCTCGCAGAAGAATATTCCAAGCATAGAGCCAAGGCGATTCATCGTGTGAGGTATTTCATGATGTTTGAAAACTCTGTGCAACCATTCTTCAAGGTGGGTCGTTTTCAAGTCCAATTCTTCATAAATCTTCGGGTTATCATTTAATTCCGATAACAAAGCCAAACCGGCACTCATGGCGAGTGGATTTCCGGAGAGCGTGCCGGCCTGATAAACCGGTCCTGTAGGTGAAACCACATTCATTATTTCTTCTTTTCCACCATAGGCTCCAACCGGTAAGCCCGCGCCGATTATCTTACCAAATGTAGTGAGGTCGGCTTCAACACCATACACTTCCTGTGCGCCTCCACGAGCAAGACGGAACCCTGTCATTACCTCATCAAAAATTAAAACAGTTCCTTCTTTGGTGCACAATTCCCGCAAGCCTTCAAGAAATCCTTCATTTGGCAAAATGCACCCCATATTACCGGGAACAGGCTCTATGATGAGAGCAGCAATTTCACCTTTATTTTCATCGAAAAGTCGCTTTACATCTTCTAAATCATTGTATGAAGCTGTAAGTGTATCTTCAGCTGTACCTTTTGTTACACCCGGACTGCTTGGGGTTCCAAACGTTAGAGCGCCGCTCCCGGCTTTGATAAGAAACGAATCCCCATGACCGTGATAGCAACCTTCGAACTTAATAATTTTATTACGACCCGTGAAGCCTCTTGCTACACGTATGGCACTCATGCAGGCTTCCGTACCGGAATTCACCATTCGAATTTTGTCAATGCCCGGCACCATTTTAATGATGAGCTCTGCTAACTCGATTTCAAGTTCGGTCGGTGCTCCAAAAGAAGTGGAGTTTTCGGCGGCTTTTTTAACAGCGTTTATCACAGGAGGATAGGCATGACCTAAAATCATCGGCCCCCAACTTGTAACATAGTCGATGTATTCATTACCATCGGCATCATACAAAATGGCACCGTTAGCTTTTTCAAAGAAAACCGGGGTTCCCCCTACAGCTTTAAACGCTCTAACGGGGCTATTAACACCACCGGGAATAAATTTTTGTGCTCTTTCGTAAAGTTGCTTGCTCTTTTCGTACATAGTGAAATAAGGTTTTTAATTTGATGTGCAAAAATAGCCAAATCAATTGAATATTGTGTGAAGATTATGATGGGTTTATTGCAGAGGTTTTTCAGATTTGGAATTACTCTTTATGTAAAAACAACCTACCAAAATGTAAGACATAATAATAGGACATTTTGAATCAGGTTCGGCTTTACAAATCTCTTCGAATAAGGTTTATAGAAACAGTTTATTGAGGTATAAGCTGCATAAAATCATCATTTCAAAAATATCATAAAACCAAAAATAATTAGCACAACCCTAAAGTTGGCGTCATAAACACAGAAAAATATGGTCCTTCCCATTTGCAAATTTAATTTATTAAACCTATTATATAGCTATATAAACAAACAGTAATATATTTAACTCATGAAAACACTTTTTCTTACTTCCATTCTATTAATTTTTACTATTGGTTCTGTTTTTGCCCAAAGCGAAGACGAACCGTATTTATTTGTGTCTGTTACTTCAGCAGATGAAGAAATACAAATGATGGCAATGGTGTTGGCAACCCAATCTTTAAATCAAGACATTAATGTTCGGGTTTTACTTTGTGGCGAAGGCGGCAATTTATCTCTAAAAGAACATCAATCCAGAAATTTTGAACCTGCGGGGCGTTCTCCGCAAGATTTATTAAAAGGCTTAATATCTAATGGAGTAACAGTTGAAGTATGCGGCATATTCCTACCCAATAGGGAAGGAATAACAACCGACGACCTATTAGATGGCATAGGTGCTGCAAGACCTCCCGAAGTAGCAGCTTTTATTAACAGGCCAAACGTTAAGTTATTCTCCTATTAGACCAGGAAAAAATACCTAAAGAGTAAAAAGCCTTCCCTGACCGGAAGGCTTTTTTGTTTTCAGAGCTTTAAGCTCAATAATTCACCCAATATTTTTTTTAGAAGGCGCTATTGGGGCATTGGCTGGTGGGAATCGTTTAAATTTTTACAATAGATTAACTGCACTCTCAATTCTGTGATCTTGAATTTTTATCTATGCCCCAAATATCAAGAATCAATTATATATGTTCTGTTAACTGCAGTATTGTGAATGATACGGGTAAAACGTTTTTGTAAAAAAATGAATTAGAAATAGGTATGCTTTGCTAAATTAGTGTATTACAATAAAAAACCAATGCACAAACTAGAACAGGACATTCGACAGAAAGATCATTTTGACACCTTCTTTCGCGAGAATTACCCCGCGCTCTTGAACTATGCATATCGTTTTTTAAATGATAGAAGTACGGCAGAAGATGTTTTGCAGGAATGTTTTATAAACTTATGGAACATTCGTAACGAAATTGACAGAAATGGTTCTCTGAAAGCATATACCTATAAAATGGTTAGGAACCGGGCATTAAATTACATTAGGGACAATCAAAAAGAAACTCCTACTGAATCATTTAGTGATGATAAAGTTGACTCATTGAATCAAGAAAATGAAAATGAAACAGGTACTTTGAAAAAAATGCATTTACTCAAAAACTGGATAAAAACATTACCTGTTCGACAACGAGAGGCTTTTGAACTCAGCAGGTTCGAAGGCTTGGACCATGACGAAATTTCGGAAGTAATGAAAATCTCGCCTAGAACTGTAAACAACCATATTGTTGAAGCATTAAACACACTTCGCTTGAAATTTACTGATTATCAGACCAACAATTAATTACTTATGAAAACCAACAAATCAAACATAAAAGCAGAAAACAGGAATCATTCATATAATGAATTAACTGACAACAAAGACGAGTTTGAAAAACTTTTAGATGATTTTCCCAAAATAAGCCAAAATGATTTATCTATCTCAAACTCAGATATTGAAAAAGCATTGGCGAAAGTTCATAGACAAACTTACAAGGAAAGCACCGAAAGAGAGTCTAATACAGCAAGAATTTTCTCCTACTTTGCAGCAGCTGCAATAATTTTATTGGGTTTTGGAATCGGCTATTACAATTTTGGTATTAAAACAATAACAGCACCATTCGGAGAAATCGCACATGTAACACTTAACGATGGTTCCGTCCTAGAAATGAATAGTGGCAGTTCTATCAACTATCGACCATTTTTTGGAGTTTTTCACAGAAACATACAAATGGAAGGCGAAATATTTTTTAATATTTATCCCTCTGATACTCCATTTACAATTACTACTAGCTTTTCCAAAGTCAAAGTTTTAGGAACATCATTCAATATCAGATCATGGAGCACGGAACCTGAAAATGGTACGCTTCTCACGGTAGTTTCCGGTTCTGTTGAATTTTCCGCTTTAGATACATCCCAATCAATTATATTAGAAGCAGGTAACACCCAAAAGTGGAATCCTTTTAATGAGATTTTTGAAAACCTAAACTATAGCATATCCGATAGATATACTGCTTGGCGATCAAATATCTTAACTTTCAATAACCAATCTCTAAGATCCATAATTAATCAATTGGAACGTACATATAATATAGAAATCGAAGTTTCAGATAAGATTCCGTCACACACCCAACTCTCTTTACTATATATGGAAGAAGTTCCGATTGATGTAGTTTTGAATGATATTAGTACAGTAAAAGGCTTGAATTTCACCAGAACATCAACGGGATACAGAATTACACCAAAATAGCAAAACAAATGAAGACAAAAATTTTTAAGAATGTGCTTTTTGTTCTTGGGGTATTTTTGCTATTTCCCTTAATCTTGATGGGTCAATCAAGAACCTACAATTTTGAGTTCCCGGGAACACCATTAGAATTTGCATTAACAGAAATAGCCCGTGAATCGGGTATTAATTTGGTTTTTGATCCTGCATTAACAAATAATCGATTGGTTTATCAACGAATTAGAAATGCAGACCTAAATACTACATTATTACAAACATTGGCGGGTACAGGTTTAGATTGGATTATTCTCTCAACCGGCACTTATGTAATTATTAAAACATCCTATATCAAGCCCCATTTAGGAAGTTTTTCGGGCATGATAATAGATAATAGAACAGGAGAACCTCTTCCGGGTGCTACTGTATTACTTGCCGATGCAGGTGGTGGTACAGTTTCGAATCAAAGCGGCAGATTTAATTTATCGGGCTTAATCAATGGTCACCATCGGATAATTGTATCTTTTGTGGGTTACGAACCTGTAGTTTTAGATATTCATATTCCCAATGGAGAAAATGCTTCTGAAGTAATCCGCCTCAATCAGGGTTACATACAATTCTCCCCTATAGTAGTTGGTTCGACTAGACCCATGCTTGCTTACAATCTTCAAGAATCTGAAACCAAGGTGCTTAGCAGTTGGATTGCGCAACGTGGAAATTCACCTATCCAAACACTATCGTTATTTTCGGGCGTACAAAAAGGTCGCAGTTTTAACGATATACATATTCAAGGAAGCAACAGAACAGAACATCGGCTTTTTCTAGACGGCGTACCTCTTTACGCTCCATCCAATAACTTATTCTTGAATGATATTTTTAGCCCTTTTGCCATAAGCAGAATTTCTGTCGATCGTGCGGGCTTTGAAGCCGATAAAGGAAGCTTTATATCAGGTAAAGTTAATTTAAGCCATGCAATGGCTAGTGAGAACTCAGGCTTTGGACTTGCCCAGGCAGATGCATCGCAAGCAAATCTAAGAGCTAAGTTAAGTACAAAAATTGGAGATGGACGTCGTTTTCATATCATGAGCGCAGTCCGCTCAAGTTTGTGGGATTTATACCAAAACCCTACGAATAGTCGCCTCATTGAAAATTGGGAAGCCATTGACCCTATCACTTTGAGCTTAATGCCTGTTGATAAAACCGGAAATTTTATCCCATACACGCTTCTTAACAACGATATTGTTTTTAACTATCTCGACTTCCATATCGCCGGCGGTGTGGAGCTGAATCGATTCAATAGTATAGACTTTTCATTCTACCACGGTGGCAATACAATGGATACTCAATTACTATCGGGTGTTGACGATCTTGGAATCTTGAGCAGAATGTATTCCGCAACTAGTTCTGAATGGAATACAACAATGGCACAGGTATCCTATAACTGGTTAGCTTCACCCAGGTCAACGGTTCGAATTCAAAGCGGCTTTAGTCTGTCAGACTATAATCAAAACTATTCAATGATATCTGATGCAGATATTTTAGCTATTGAAAATGGCCTCTCTGATAGTAAAAAACTCCTTATGGCTCTGGCAGAGAACTCAGCACTTGCTATTACTCAATCAGATAGAAACAGTATCAACCATCTTTTTTTTAAAACAGATTTCGATTATTCGTTTTCACCTTATCATGCACTTAGATTGGGCTTTAATGCCGACAGAATAGAATCACAATTCGAGCTTAATGACATCTTCTATCTTGAAACCCAAAACAATCAAGAGTCATGGTTGTTGAGCACATATGTTAACAATTCTATTCGTTTCAGCAAAAATTGGCTCTTGAATGCCGGATCTATATTAACATTTGCGGCAAATCGTAGTGAAATGTATGTTGAACCCCGCCTTAGCATTCAATTTGATAGAGCAAATACCTCTATTGGATTCTGGTCTATGCGTTTGTCAGGTGGTTTATACAGGCAGTTTATTAACCAATTTGACATTTCAACTGTTGGACCTAGTGCGGCTTTGCCGGTATTCACAGTTTGGTCACATGATAATAATTTTGCTATTCCAAAAGCATATCATGGTGTTCTATCTTTTTCGTTAGAGCCATCAAAAAATACAGCTTTACATTTTGAAACCTATCTGAAATATCAACCGGTAAACTATATTACATCCTATACTAATTTGATGGTTGAACAAGGCAAAGAACGTGGTGGAATTCAAGCGTTTGCTGAAATTACCGATGCCCGAAATGCTGGATTCAGTTTTAGGTTTGAACAACGACTTATTAATAACTCATTAGCATTAACGGGGGGCTATGATTACAGTTTCTCCAGCATAAATATGGAAAGCAGGTTTGGGGGAAGAGTTATGGCACCTTGGAACGAACCACACAGAATACAGGCAAGAGCATTAATTCGAATAACAGATACCTTTTCTGCGGTGGGGAATTGGTCTACTATATTGGGCAGATCATGGGGTTTCAGACAATCTTATTACGATTTTATGCGAACTCACAATGTAAACAATATTGGGCCATTTTCTTTTGATACACCAACACAAGATCGCCTTAAGAATTTTCACCAGATGGATGTTGCTTTGATGTATCAGCCTTCTCTTTCCTTCGCAGAGGTGGAAGTTAGACTGGAGATCAACAACCTTTTAAACAGGCAAAACGAGTTTGATTGGAACATACAGCAAGCCACAGAAAGCAATGAGCTTGTAATAATTCCCAGGATTTACCCAGGCCTAACGCCAAATGTAAGTATTCTTGTAAATTTTTGAACCACAAGTAGTCACAGATATATTTGTTTGTGTTATAAGAACAAATACCAATAACCTAATCACAAAAAAATGAAAAAAATAAGTTGCTTTACTGTACTCACTATTTCCTTCTTAGTAAGTTTGTATGTCCCGGTTTTAGCTCAGGTTGAAGTTAATCCTGACGAATTGAACTTTTTTGTAACAGGTAATGAATCTGTAACACTACAGGTAGAACTTACCAATACCGGAACTGAAGTTGTTGACTTTTCTGTACCATTTTTTAACGACACAATGGCGCGACCTTTTCCTGTTACCGGAAGAACAGGTATCACACAAACAATTCAGTTGTCTGATGCAAGTGGTATAAGCAGAAGGATCTTTGAGGAATATAGAAGCGGTAGAGTTACCAACCTCACTGCAACCCAAAAGCAAGCTGTTGAAAACCTCATGGCGCGTGTCGAGGGCAATATTTTAGGTTTAATGCCGAATGCAACGATATTATACGAATATCAATTTGAAGATTTAGCACTTGATGGACAAGTATTTGAATTGGTAAGCGAAGAGCCTTTTAGTGGTACAGTAGGTGGTTTTAATGGTAATTTTGTATTGAATAGTGCCTCAAGTCAGGTTTGGGCAAATGATTTAACAATGATAATTACCGATGGGCCGGATTTAATGACCGCTACAAAACTGGTTCAGTTTGGAGGTTTATTTAGCACCGGCGCCCAACGAGTTTATCGATGGAATGGTGGCAATAGTGGTGCAGAAGGAACTATAATAAATGAAACAATTCCTTTAATTGAAGAGATTGAACTAGAAGATGTTTACATATGGATCGGAAACGGATGGCTAAATGGTACAGGTAACTGGACAGGCTCCATTTCACTGTTGGGGGAAGATTTACAACCGGTTTTTATAAGTGATGTAACTCCTGCATCCGGCACCTTAGAACCTGGTGAGAGCATTACGTTAGATGTTTCAGCTAGCGGACAAGGGCTTGAAGAAGGCTTTTATGTTGGAGACCTAAAAATTAATACCACCGTAGAAAATGTCAGTGTTTTAACCTATCTGCTAGTTACAGGTATTCCCGAAGCCTCATTTGAACCATTAGAGTTAAGTTTTGGCGATGTCTTTGTTGGCCAATCAGAGCGTCGGATAGTAACTATTCAAAACAATGGAGAAGGTACTTTAGTGGTATCGGAAGTGAGTTCCAGCAATTCGTCTTTCACAACTGAATTTGAAAACTTTGCTATACCATCAAACTTTTTTGTCCCTTACGAAATTACTTTCTCGCCAACTCAAGACGGCTTTCATGATGGCATCATCACTTTTGAAACTAACGATCCGGAGGCCCCAATTGTAGAAGTTTCCGTAACCGGTAACGGTGTTATTCCTCCAGGAATAAGTCTGAACCCCAACTCCTTTGAATTTACCTTAGATGCCGGAGAAACATCTGGTGGAACATTCACTATTAGCAATATTGGTGAAGGAACCTTGGAATTTGAATTACCCAACTTCTCTGTTGCAGCCAGAGGGACTTCTACTCCGTCTGGGAAAAGCATTACTATTCAAGAACAAATTCAAGAAGGCATAACCGCAGTTGATAAAGCCTTAGTAGAGGAATATAAGCGAACAGGTTCAGCTACAGATGCCACAATAGAAGCTTTAAACAGAATTAATGAAATTCAAACAAAATCTAATTATCAAGTACTTGAATCTAACGTTTTAAACAATATACAACCTGCTCTAAATATTGATTTAGAAGATTTTACTGCATTTGGATTTGAATTCTCTCTTATATCAGAATCGGTAACCGGATCGCTTACAGGGATTGATGCTGATTTCATTTTAGAATTTGGTGGCGATTTTACCTGGGCTAGCGATTTAACCATTTTATTTGTTCAAAATAATGATGACAATGAAAATGATGAATTTCATGGTACCGATATTTTATTACAAATTGGAGGTACTACTAGTTTCTCAATGAATCGTATTTCCTGGGGGATGGGTAATTCTGATGTACCCGGAACCGAAATAAAAACTTTTATTGAATTGAATCAACCTTTTGAATTAGACGATGTAAGCATATGGATTGGTAATGGATGGGCCGCTTCTGATGTTGGGATTTGGAATGGAAGCATTGGATTGTTTGGAGTAAAAGATGGTGGAAATTTCATAACTGATGCAAGTCCTGCAATCGGCACACTTAACCCCGGAGAATCAACAGAAATTAATTTCACTGTTGATACTATAGATCTTATTGGAGGAACGTATAATAGCAGAATTAGAGTACTTAGCAACGACCCAAATAACCCGATTTCATCAGTTGGTGTTGAACTTCGAGTTTTAGGAACTTCCGATATTTTAATTGAAAATGCCGAGTTGAATTTCCCACAAACATTCACAGGCGGCACTTCTGTTCTTCCTCTTGTAATTCAAAATACAGGAACCGATATTTTAGAAATTACTACTCCTTTAATTGACAATTCAGGATTTGAGGTACCAACTGACGGACTATCAATATCACCCGGAAGAACGGGGATTATAGAAGTTGTTTTCCGTCCTGAAGTTGCGGGTACTTTTACCGGAACACTAACTATCGAAAGCAACGGTGTATCAGGTGCACAATCAATCTCCTTATTTGGTGAAGCTGTAAACCCAGGACTTTTAGCCATGGATCCTGAATCTTTATCTTTTTCATTGGCTCAGGGTGAGACCGAGACTCAGTTTCTTTCGCTTACAAATACAGGTGAATCGGATTTAGAATTCAACATACAATTTGGATCGGGTTCAACTATGGCAGCAAGAAGTACTTCTAGCCCTGAAAGGCAGGCAAAGGCGTACCTCATGCAACATGAATTTCTAGGAGTTAATAAATCCGGAAACCACTTCAATTCCAAAACAAAAGATACCATATTACTTAACTCCGGGAGTAATGATGTTATTTGGGACCAGGCACCTTCTGATTTTAGTGGTGTAGTAAGTATGAAATATTCAGAGTTTGAATCCGGAGTTTACACAGCCGACAGATTTACTGTTGAAGATGGAGCTATAATTCATAAAGCTTCTTTCTATGGGTTTACTTTGGGGAATTTTAATGATATTCCAAATATGTATGAAGGTGTTGGTATTGCAATTTTTGAAGATCAAGAAGGTAAACCGATTGGCAATCCTGATACGGTAGGTGATGCACTTTTCTCTGCTGAAACTACATTAGATTCCTCTGCTATTGAAATCTTAGTAGACCCTAGCTTATCCGATGCCAACAAAATATCAGTTGATATTTTTGAGTTATTGGGCTCGGGTATTATACTTCAACCCGGAAGTTATTGGATTACATTCTACCTAATTGGTAACAACCCACACGATATCACCTGGTATTTAATGGGGGGAAATGCTCAGGAACGTCAAGCCCATATTATTGACCCAAGCGATTTCTTTGATTATGGTTTGATTGAATGGGAAAATCTTAGCACTTTCATAGATGGTGGATTTGCTATTGCGTACAGGCTAGAAGGAACAACGGCATCTTTCCTCTCTTCAGGAACCAGTTCCGGTGTAATCTCCCCCGGACAAACAATAGAGATTCCTGTAATGGTAGATGCTACCATTCTTAATGACGGTGAATATAATGCAACTATTTTGGTGAATACAAATTCACCTCAAACACCTCAGGGTACTATACCTGTGCAAGTACTCGTTGAACCTACCCAAATGGCAATGTCTTGGGTAAATCTCCACAAGCCTAATCGCATTTCAGTTATGCAAGGCGAGGAATTTCATATTCACGGTTTGATGAAAAGCAATCATTTACATAACGATGATTCTTTCCTTGATGGAGTGAGAATGTGGGTTGGTTTTCACACCAGTAATATACACCCTGCTATGTGGGATGAAAGTGCTTGGATTGAAGGATCACTTTACGAAATCCATGAAGAAATGGCAGAGTTTATGGTTGAAACCGGCTCGCACTTAAGCCCCGGAACGTATTACTTTGCCACCAGATTCCACTCCGAAGGATCAACATCTATGGTTTATGGAGGTTACCATATTGAAGGAGGCGGGTTTTGGCAGGAAGGATTACATACTTCAGGCGAACTTATTATAGCCCAAAGTACATCGGTTGATGATATCGAAGTGCCCTTCAGCTTCAATCTTTTCCAAAATTATCCGAATCCCTTCAACCCTACAACTCAGATCAGTTTCGAGATACCCGAAACTTCCGATGTAAGGCTCGAAGTATTTAACATACAAGGACAACGAGTTGCAACATTGGTGGAAGGTAGCAGGATTGCTGGCAGATACACCATTTCCTTTGATGCATCGTCACTTTCTTCCGGTGTTTACATTTACAGGCTGCAAGCCGGTGGTTTAGTAAGCACCAGAAAAATGACCATGGTTAAGTAGACAAAGGATTGCCTTAATCCTATGCCTTCGGTTTGACAACCGAGGGCATCTTTATGGGGAAAAAGTATCAAAGCGAATCGTTTCAAAAGGTTCGCTTTTTTTTGAATTATTCACCAAGAAGTTTTCTTGTTAACAAGTTGAAGGAAGAAAATCAGCAGAAAGATACCTGTTAAACTTGAGCATCATTTTAATCTTCAAGTCCAGCCAAGCTAACCCGGATTATTCACCAAAAAATTTTCTTGGTAGCAAGGCGAAGGTGGAAAATCAGCGGAAGGGTACCTTAGTAACCTGAGCATGACTTTTTCATCTTCAACGAAGCTAGCATGGAATAGCACTACGTGGGAATCGCTTCGTTTGGGGCACAAATGCCTGCAACATGCTTATACCAATTTTACGACTTATTAATCCTCAAAATCTACAGCACCATCCCCCCGAATTGGCTACGCCAATTCGTACCCCCTTACAAAAAGGGATTTTATAAGTTATTAAATTACTATAACTTAAAATTCCTTAGTGCGTTAATACAACCAGCCATGGGTTTCAACCCATGGCTGAAAAATGTACTAACCACCAAACCTCTAAATGCCGTTGGCATGACCGGATATCATATCCCCACAATTTCGCTTCGCCCGGGGCACTTCGCGGTAATCGCTTCGCTCGGATTGCAGCATTTTTACCACACCCAAATTTGAATGAGTTTGGTATTTTTCTATATACAGTATTTTAATAGTATAAGATTAAATTTCATGCTTTCGTGAATAATTCGGGCAAAACCTGTTTTCCAGGCGGGCAGGCTCTGTGAAACTCTGTGGTATACTCAGTGACTTCTATGTCAAATAATAGATGTGATAAATATCGAAATCAGATTATTCCTATTATTATGGATTATGCTATAATTTAATGTCAGGGCAAATAATTTGGGCTGATTAAGGTTAAACATGATTTTTTTATCTTTAACCCTAAAGGTTGTATACTTGCCAAGAAACTCCATATAACTTCCGCACTTGGCTTTTAATCACCATATTGACAAACTAAGCGATTACATTGGCATTTCAGGATTTTACCGCAAGGTTGGTGCCATGTCTTTTGCGCGATTTGCAAGCATAGGCTCTGCATTAATCGTAGCTATGGTGCTTACCCGTATCCTGGATCAGGATACATTTGGGGCATACCGCAAATTATGGCTGATATACGGAATCTTTGGCCCTGCTCTGATTAACAGTATTGCTAACACCCTGTACTACCGGGCGGCAGATGATAA
Organism: Balneolia bacterium; assembly: GCA_003566635.1. Taxonomy (GTDB): domain Bacteria; phylum Bacteroidota; class Rhodothermia; order Balneolales; family Cyclonatronaceae; genus PXCK01. The sequence continues at coordinate 20,971 of PXCK01000154.1, forward strand.
ACAACATGCTGTTCTGGGAGTGAATATGCTATTGGGCCTCACTTACGGTGTGATTGTTGCCGCACTAGCCTATCTGCCTGCCGGAATTTGGGCAGGTTGGTTAAACA
>PXCK01000221.1 GCA_003566635.1 Balneolia bacterium
AAAGTTTATTCTGAAATAGAAGTTGGTTCATGGTTTACCAAATCCCGCATTGTTGCCATAACAGGTAGCAATGGAAAAACGACTACCACAAGCTGGCTTGCAGATATGTGGGCTCGTGAAGGTCGGAGCCATTATGTAGGAGGAAATATAGGCACCGCTTTTGCCGGTTTAGTAGCAAGTCAGGAACCCGGCTATGATATGCTTTTGGAGGTGAGCAGTTTTCAGCTTGATCATATTCACTCATTTAAGCCATTTGTAAGTGCCATCTTAAATGTTACTCCCGATCATTTGAATCGCTATCAAAACAGTTTCGATAAATACACATCCTCAAAAATGCGAATTATGGAAAACCAAGATAAAGGTGACTACTTCATCTATAACTACGATGACCCGGTTCTTAAGGAACGACTTTCAGGTTCAGGAATCCGGCCAGATGGTCCCATTATGTTGCCTTTTTCTATGTTAGATGAAGTATCCAGAGGGGCGTTTGTCAGAAACGGAACTATTTATTTGAATCTAAACGGACAAGAGGAGGAGATTATGCCGGTTAGTCAGGTTAGACTTCAGGGAACACACAATTTATATAATGGGCTCGCAGCTTCTATGACTGCCCGGGTTGCAGAAATTTCTAAAGATGCTATTCGCGAGAGCTTGTCTGCTTTTGAAGGAGTTGAGCATAGACTGGAGCTTGTTCGAATTCATCAGGGTGTGCGGTATATAAATGACAGTAAAGCCACAAATGTGAACTCCGTTTGGTTTGCATTAAGAACTTACAATACACCTATCGTACTAATATTAGGTGGCCGTGATAAGGGAAACGATTACAAAGAGCTAATTCCCGAGATTAAAGAAAAAGTTCACACCATTATCGCTATAGGCGAAGGCAAAAATGAAATTCACCGTCAATTAGGTGATGTGGTTCCTTATATGTACGACGCGGCAAGTATGCAGCAAGCCGTTTTAATTGCCGAGAAAAAAGCTCGAAAAGGCGAAATAGTTCTACTCAGCCCAGCCTGTGCGTCATTCGATATGTTCGATGGTTTTGAACACAGGGGAAATATGTTCAAGCAAATAGTAAATCAGTTGTAGAGATTAATGCAAATGACTACACCACATAACGAATCATTCTTTATAGACACCTCGGGCGACGAGCGGGTGTCGAAAGGAAGGTATAGCGATAGATGGATATTGCTGAGCGTGGTGTTACTCATGGTAGCCGGTGTTCTTGCGGTATACTCATCCATTGCTTATTTCGCAGAATCGCATAATACAACCGCTACATCTTTAGTACTTGGTCATTTGGTGAAACTGTGCATAGCATTAGCGGTTATGCTCATATTTTCGAAAATAAAATATGAAGTTGTTGCCGGATTGAGTAAATATGCCCTGTATTTAAGCTGGTTTTTCCTCGCTATTGTAACGCTTTACGGAACCGAGGTTTTTGGGGCAAAACGTCATTTAAGTCTTGCCGGGTTCTCCTTTCAACCTTCCTCCCTTGCAACCATTTCATTACTCATTCATCTTTGCGTAAAACTGGTAGATAAAGCAGAACGAAAAGTTTTAAATGATTTCAAAAAGACCTTTTTACCGTTAATGGTTACAATAGGTATAACCTGTTTCTTAATTGGGATAGAAGATTTGTCCAGTGCATTGGTGCTCATGGCTCTATCGGTACTTATGATGTTTATCGGTCGGGTAAGTATGGTGCATTTGGCCGGATTTATGATCATTGGTTTTATTGGTGGCTATTTTTTACTCAGCCAAACACTTGAGCGCCAATCCAGGGTTCAAAACTATGTTGAGCAGGTTATTCATATTAAAAGTGATGAATTTGTGTTGGGTAGTGGGTATCAAGCCCAACAAGCACATATCGCAATTGCAAAAGGAGGAATTATGGGAGTTGGTATCGGGAAAAGTACTCAGCGTGATTTCCTCCCTGCTCCATACAATGATTTTATTTTTGCCATTATAGCCGAAGAATATGGTTTGGTTGGTGCAGGTGCGGTTTTACTGCTCTATTTAATCATTTTATTGCGGGGCATAACCCACGTTGCAAAAAATACTCCTAAAACACTTGGCAAACTTATGGCTGTAGCGTGTACGGTTACATTCGTGACCTATGCTTTTGTAAATGCATCAGTAGCTACAGGACTTGTTCCGGTTACCGGTTTACCCATGCCATTTATAAGCTATGGCGGTACAAGTATGATGTTTTCCGGAATGATGGTTGGTGTTTTATTGAGCATTTCTAAATCAGCGACGGGAGGTGCAAAATGAAAAAGCATACCTTCTTGTTAAGCGGTGGTGGAACCGGCGGACACGTTTATCCTGCTATTGCTATTGCAGATGCTCTAAAAGAGTTAAATATCGAAAACAGAATCGAATTTGCCGGAACAAGAGATCGAATGGAATGGATAGCTGTTCCAAAAGCGGGCTATCCAATTAGCGAAATTTGGATTAGCGGTATTCAACGAAGACTAACGCTTAAGAATCTTGCGGTACCTTTTAAGTTATTAGCGAGTTTATGGCAAAGCAGAAAACTCATCAAAAAAGTACAACCTGATGCTGTTATTTGTACCGGTGGCTATGTTAGTGGTCCGGTAGGATGGGTTGCAGGTGTTATGGGTATTCCACTCTTCCTGCAAGAACAAAACAGTTACCCGGGTGTAACAACACGTCTGCTTTCGCGTTTTGCAGCCATCATTTTTACGGCTTTTGATAATGCACGCAAGTGGCTGCCGTCAAGTAAAATAATGCTATTAGGAAATCCCGTTCGATCATCCATTTTGGATAAGATGGAAAACCCACACCGATATTTCGGTTTTGATAAATCGAAGAAAACCATAATGATTTTAGGTGGAAGCGGTGGCGCAAAAGCTATAAATGATTCTATCATGAATAACATTAAGTTTTTGCATGATAATATGGGTCTGCAAATTATTTGGCAAAGTGGTGATCGCTATTTAAGTGCAATTAAGCAGGTTTTGAATGAAGATTCTTACCCAAATTTACGCCTCTACAGTTTTATAGATCACATGCCCAATGCATATGCTGCTGCAGATTTTGTAGTTTCCCGCGCCGGTGCAAGTATCTGTTCTGAATTAATGGTAACTGGTAAGCCAAGTATTTTGATTCCCTCTCCCAATGTTGCCGGCGATCATCAAACAATGAATGCACGTGCAATGGATGAGGGTGGTGCCGCGCTGCTGTTGGATGAAAAAGACATCAAAAAAGATTTTCAAGTGGTTGTGAAAAAAATGATTGAAGACGACCGTGAACTTGAGAAAATGAAAAAAGCGGCCTTAGATCTGGCTAAACCCGATGCGGCCAAAAATATTGCAAAAGAAATATCAACCATACTCGAACGCGTAGCGAATGCCTGAAAAAACTAAAAATATACCGGTTCAACCGATTTTTGGATCCATCAAGCATATCCACATGGTGGGTATTGGTGGTATTGGTATGAGTGGTATGGCCGAAATTCTGCTCCAGAAAGGATATATCGTTACAGGATCCGATGGGTCCAAAAGTGAAAATACTCAGAGGTTGGAATCAATAGGTGCCAAAGTTTATGTAGGTCATAAAGCGGAGCATATTGAGGGTGCTGATGTGGTTGTTTATACAAGCGCTGTTACTGCTGAAGAGAATCTTGAAACAAAGGCAGCTCTCGAAAAGCGAATCCCGGTAATTAAACGTGCCGAAATGCTTGCAGAACTAATGCGCATGAAATACGGAATTGGTGTTGCAGGTACGCACGGAAAAACGACTACAACGACCATGAGTGGATTGGTGGTTAGGGCCGGCGGATTCGACCCAACCATTATTGTGGGCGGTCGGGTGCACAGTTTCGATAAAACAAACGCCGTTGTTGGCAGTGGCGATATTATTTTGGTTGAAGCAGATGAGTATGACCGTACTTTCTTGAAATTATCGCCATCAATGGTGGTTATCACCAACATCGAAGCGGAACATTTGGATATTTACGCCGACTTAGACGACATCAAACAGGCGTTCATAGAATTTGCGAATAAAGTGCCTTTCTACGGTTCGGTAATCATTTGCTTGGATGATAAGAATGTCCGGAGTATTGTGCCTCACCTGAAACGTAGGGTATTGACCTATGGTTTCACGAACCAAGCCAGATTACGAGCGGAGAATATTTCATCAACAGGTATGTCAACATCCTTTGATGTTGAACTTGACGGTAATCTTTTAGGTCGTGCATCCATAATGGCGCCCGGTGATCATAATGTTCAGAATGCCCTTGCAGCCATTGGGATAGGATTGGAGCTGAATATGCCATTCCATGAAATTCAAAGTGGGTTGAAAGAGTACAGTGGCGTATTCCGTCGTTTTCAGATTAAGCATGAAACGGATGATTTAATTGTAGTTGATGATTACGCACATCACCCCACAGAAGTAAAAGCAAGTATAGCTGCTGCCCGTAAGAATTGGCCGGACCGTAGAGTAGTGGCTGTTTTTCAACCACATTTATATTCACGGACGCAGCAACTTTTTGAAGATTTCGGGATGTCATTTTTTGAAGCCGATAAAATGGTAGTAACCGATGTATATCCAAGCCGGGAAAAACCTATTGAGGGTGTTTCAGGTGCACTAATTACCAACGCAGCTTCCGACTATGGTCATCGCGATGTTGTTTACATTCCGGAGGCTACCAACGTACCGAAAAAGCTGATGGAAATAAGCGAGCCGGGTGATTTAGTTATTACAATGGGCGCAGGAGATATCTACAAATATGGTGAAAAGTTCATAGAGCTTGTGGAATCAGGAGGCAAGAATGGCAGCTAAAGTGATTCGAAAAGTTAATTTTACTTACCTGGGAATCGCCCTTTTCTTAATTGCATTGAGTGTGGGTATTGGATATTACGTTGCATCATCAGTAATCATAAAAGAAGTATCCATTTTAGGTTTAGAGATGACAGATGAAAATGAATTACGTGAATTTTTACATGATTCGGTAATTGGTATTCACAGCGATTCACTGGCTATCTCTCAATTGCGTTATGAAATTAATTCGCGCTCTTATGTTCAAGATTCAAGAGTTTTTATATCACCAACCGGGCGTATGGCAGTTGAGGTAACCGAGCGAAAACCAATAGCATTGCTTATACAGGGCGATCGTATGGTATTAGTAGATGATGAAGGAGTAAAAATGCCTTTACCGTCAAGTCCGGTACCCGATTTGCCCCTTTTATTTGGCTTCAACGCTTTACCTCTAACCGATACCCTTCAAACAGAAGCTTTTAAAGCAACTGCCAATTTTTTAAATACACTTCACAATCATCCTATTGCTTCATTAACGATTAGTGAGGTTGGTTGGCATGCTGAGCACGGAGTGATTGCATTGAGCCGCGAGCAGGATGTTCAGCTCATTTTTGGTGACGATAATTTCGAAGATCGGATTGATTACTGGTCAGGCTTTTATCAAGAAGTAGTACCTCGTAAAGGATTAGCTTCTTACAGAAGCCTGGATTTCCGTTACAGAGGACAGATTATAGCCAAAAACTCCTGATATGAAATTCAAAAATAAACATAACAAACCTCAAGAATTATGATGACAGAACATACAGATGAAAAAATTTATGTTGGCCTGGATATAGGTACAACTAAAGTATGCGCCATAGTTGCGTCGGTAGATGCATCGGGAGGAGTGAATATATTAGGTGTTGGTAAAGCACCTAGCGAGGGCATTAACAGAGGTGTAGTTGTTAACATAGATAAGACCGTAAATGCAATAAAGACAGCTATTGAACAAGCTGAGCTTGCCTCGGGTATTCAAGTTGATAGTGTATATGTAGGTATTGCGGGTGATCATATTCAAAGTATTGCCAATTCCGATAAAATTACCATAACTAACAAAGACAGCGAAATCCGAAAGGAAGATGTAAAGCGCCTGATAGATAAATGTCAGAATATCATACTTCCACCGGATCAACATATACTTCATGTAATTCCACAAGAATTTGTAGTCGACGGTCAGGATGGAGCAACAGACCCCGTAGGAATGATTGGCAAAAGTCTGGAAGCAGAGGTTCGTATTGTTACCGGATTGGTTACAGCTGCTAAAAACATGCATAAGTGTGTTCAACGTGCAGGCTACCGAGTAGCTGATATTATCCTGGAGCCGCTTGCATCATCTTATGCTGTTCTAGACCCCGAAGAAAAAGAAGCCGGTGTAGTATTGGTGGACATAGGTGGTGGTACATCAGATGTAGCAGTGTTTAGAGATAACACGATACGCCATACAGCTGTAATTGCTATTGCAGGTCAAAAAGTGACGGATGACATCAAAATAGGGTTGAGCGTACTCGAAGACCAAGCCATGCGTTTAAAGCACGATCATGGATTCGCCTATCAGGATTTGATTCAGGAAGACGAAACTATTACCGTTCCGGGAATTGCAGGGCGTCCTCCTAAAGAAATTAGGAAAAGTGTATTAAGTAACATTATACAGGCAAGAGCTGAAGAAATTTTAGAAATCGTTGGTATTGAGTTAAGAAGAAGTGGTTATATGGATTCTCTCAGTGCCGGGGTTGTGTTAACAGGTGGTGGATCACTGTTAGGCGGTTTAGCGCCATTAGCAACCGAAATTTTAGGAATGGATGCTAAAATAGGGCATCCGCGTGGTATATCAGGAGGCTTGGTGAGCGAAGTAAACAGCCCGATTTATAGTACAGGTGTTGGCTTAGTGCTTTATGCTATCAGTACTGACCCTACAAAAGGCGGTAAGGGTGGTGGCTTTCTTAAAGCATCTGAAGGTGGTAATACCATGAAGGCATGGACCAAAAAAATGAAAAACTGGTTCAACGAATTTTAATCACAATCACACATATAAAAGAAGCAATCTAAACAGGAGAAATAATATGTCAATAATGCAAAATCACAGATTTAGTCTGGACGAAGCCGGACAAGAAAACGCAAGATTGAAAGTAATTGGTATTGGCGGTGGCGGTGGAAATGCCATCAATAATATGATTGCAAAAGGTCTTAACAACGTAGAGTACATTGCTCTAAATACCGATTCTCAAGCGTTGAAAAATAATAATGCCGATTTGGTTATTCAAGTAGGAAAAGGCTTAACATCGGGTTTGGGAGCAGGTGCGCGTCCTGAAATTGGTCGTGAAGCTATTGAAGAAAACCGCCATGAAATTGAAGAATCCATTGAAGGTGCCGATATGATTTTCGTAACGGCAGGAATGGGTGGTGGAACCGGAACCGGTGGGGCACCGGTTGTAGCCGGCATTGCAAAGAGGAAAGGCATTTTAACCGTTGGTGTGGTAACAACACCTTTCGAATGTGAAGGCAGAAAACGTGAAAAAGCTGCTACGGAGGGTATTAAAGAGCTTAAGAAAAATTGCGATACCGTAATTGTAATTCCAAATGAAAGATTAATGGAATTATGTGATGATGATACATCGCTTTTAGAAGCTTTTGAGAAGGCTAATGAAGTGCTCTATAATGCAACTCGTGGAATCTCAGATTTAATTCTAATGCCGGGTTTAATTAACCTCGATTTTGCCGATGTACGTACAACTATGATGGATGGAGGTGCAGCTATAATGGGCTCTGCCACTTCAACTGGAGCTGACCGCGCGGAGATTGCTGCCAGACAAGCAATTAGTTCACCACTTCTTGATGGTGTTAGCATTAGAGGTGCCAGAAACGTCTTGGTTAATATCTCTGCAGGTTCGAACATGGGTATGCGTGAAGCAACAAATGCTACAAAGATAATTCAGCAGGAAGCAGGAGAAGATGCAGAGATTATTATGGGTACTGTTCTCGATGAATCCTTTGGTGATGAGCTACGTGTTACTGTAATTGCTACAGGATTTGAGTTTGCGGAAGAAAAAAACAGAAATTTTACTCCGGGCCAGAAAGCAGAAAATCCTTTTAAGGGAACAAAAAAGCCTTCGGTTGATTCAATTGAATCCAAAATGGTAAAGCCGAGTGAAGTAACCGGAAGACTGATTAATGATAGTATTTCCGGAAAGAACGATGTTTTACCTTATAAAGGTAAAAAAAATCTAATAAGATTAGATGAACCGGCTGTAAATCGCAGACCGGAACGCATTGTTCATCAAATAGGCCGGAAGCAGCAAGCTGAAGAACAAGCGCCAAGCAAGAGAACAGCAAAAACAGATTCAAATTTTGAAAGAATTGATAAAAAAAATTCTGACCAACCGGCATTCTTGCGCAAGGCAATGGATTAATTATCTGATTTTGCTACAAACAAAACAAGCCTGAATAAATCAGGCTTTAAGATTGCTACTTCGAAGGGAGTCCCTGTGACAGGGGAACTCCCTTTTTTTACAAAAGGTTAGCTCGAATAATCCGGGTTAGAATTCCGATCAAATAGACACACAAAAATATCAATCCTAAAAATACGCTACTCAACCAATTCCGGATCGATTGTATCCATAACAACCCATGCGCCCGGAAAATGTGGTCGAATTTTATTCAAAAAATCTATCGCACGGGATCGACTTCTAAAATCGCCTACTCTAACCCTGTAGCTTGGTTGACGAAATACCACATAGGCTTCCGGCATACGAGAAACAATGGTAAAATTTTGATCAATAGCCCAATCGTAGTAACGCATTCTAATTGAATCAGCCTCGGAAATGTTTACGGTTGAAAGTAACTGAATCCGGTAGCCATTATTACTGCTAAGCGCCTGTAAATCATCGGGTGTAAGCTCAAAAACCGGGTGTATTTCGTTTTGAGGAACATTCGACAAATCAGCCGGATTAATTCGATATTGTGATAAATCTGCTACACTTAAAAGCGCTACTGCAGGAGCTTCTTCTACAACCTCTTCGGGTTCGGGCTCCGGTTCAGGCTCTATCACTTCAGCAGTTGTAGAACATGCTACCAATATAGCTGCTATCAATAATATGAAGCTAAATCTATACAGACTTTCCATCATAAATTAAATCCCAACAGGATGCCAGGTTGTTTTTATTTCCTGTAAATCAAGAATTAAATAAGGGTTTTCGTTTTCATCGCTATAGTAATCTTTAACCTGACGATGAACAACACCTTTAACGTTCAAGGATGCATTTTCCTGTATAAGTTTTTTCAAGCTGCTATCGTCTTCACAAAAAACAACCGCATTTACATCCATATGGGATGAAAAATGAGACGCCAATTCTTTGGTTTTTCCTGTAATTACGTTCACTACTCCACCCGGCACATCAGAAGAATGCAGAATTTCACAAAAGGTTAGTGTAGCCAAAGGTTTCATTTCTGATGCCTGAACGACTACAACGTTGCCACCTGCAATAATAGGGATGATGGTCTGTACAAAACCAAGCAAAGACTCGTTCTGTGGTGCAATCACACTTACAACACCGGTCGGTTCCGGATTAGAAAAATTGAAGTGGCTGCTTGCAACCGGGTTCACGTTTCCAAATACCTGCTGATACTTGTCTGTCCAACCTGCAAAATATACTACACGATCAATTGCTGTTTCGGCTTCTTTTTGTGCCGCTTTCGGTGATGACCCTTCTTTAACGAGTTCTGCAACGAGTTGATCTTTTCGACCCTCCATCATCTCTGCTATACGATACAAAATCTGACCACGATTGTAAGCACTACGTGCAGCCCATCCGTCAAATGCTTTTCGGGCAGCGACAACAGCATTTCGGAAATCTTTTCGAGATCCCAGACAAATATTGGCTATGAAATTCCCTTTTTTGTCGTTTAGAGGATAGTATCGCTCCGATTCTGAGCGCGGAAAAGCTCCGCCCATATACATTTTGTAGGTTTTTTTAATATCTATTCGCTTGCTCATAGGTTCTAAAATTTCAAATATGGATATAAACCGTGTAAACCGCCTTCACGACCAAGGCCACTTTCTTTATAGCCTCCAAATGGGGAGGTTGGGTCAAATTTGTTGAAGGTGTTCGCCCACATTACACCGGCACGAACTTTGTTGGTCATGTTAAAGATTTTCGATCCTTTATCAGTCCAAACTCCACCGGATAATCCATACGGGGTGTTATTCGCTTTTTCGAGCACTTCTTCGGGGGTGCGGAATGTTTGAATGGTTAGTACTGGTCCAAAAATTTCTTCCTGAACCAAACGGCTAGACTGAGAAACATTAGCCACTAAAGTAGGGCAGCACCAGTAGCCCTTGTCGGGAAGGTCGCATTTGGTCTGATAGATTTCATTTCCTTCGTTGAGCCCAATTTCAAGATATCGCTGAATGGTTCCAAGTTGTTCTTTAGAGTTGATGGCCCCGATGTCAGTATTTTTATCCATAGGGTCACCAACGATAAGGCTTTGCATGCGGTCTATTAATTTATCGCGTATGATATCGGCTACACCTTCCTGCACAAACAATCGGGAACCGGCACAACAAACATGACCTTGATTAAAAAAGATGCCATTAATGATGCCTTCAACTGCCTGATCAATTGTCGCATCATCAAAAATGATATTTGCTGCTTTACCTCCAAGCTCAAGGGTAAGTTTTTTGTTTGTACCTGCTATGGATTTTTGTATGATTTTACCCACATTTGTAGAACCCGTAAAAGCAATTTTGTCTACATTCGGATGGTTCACAATTGATGCTCCGGTATCACCGGCACCTGTTACAATATTCACAACTCCCGGTGGTAAATCTGCTTCCTGAATAATTTCAGCCAGTTTTAAAGATGTAAGCGGCGTGGTTTCGGCAGGTTTCAAAACAACCGTATTTCCGGTAGCAAGAGCAGGGGCAATTTTCCAGGCTGCCATAAGCAGAGGGAAATTCCATGGGATAATTTGTCCTGCAACGCCCAGAGGTTTTGGATTACCACCCGGAAACGCGTACTGAAGTTTATCGGCCCAGCCAGCGTAATAAAAGAAGTAAGCAGCTACCAATGGAACATCAACATCACGGCTTTCACGTATTGGCTTACCGCCATCAAGTGTTTCGATAACTGCAAATTCACGGGCACGCTCCTGTATCATTCTTGCAATTCGGTAAATGTATCGCCCTCTGTCGCGGGGGCTCATCTTCGACCAGTATTTATCGTAAGCAGTACGAGCCGCTTTTACAGCTGCATCAACATCTTTGTCACAACCCATTGCGACGGATGCCAATTTTTTCTCATTGGCAGGGTTTGTCGTGTCGAAATATTGCCCGCCCTGAGGAGCAACAAACTTGCCACCAATGAAGTGATCGTATTGATCCTTAATATGCACATGATCGGTACTTTCGGGAGCCGGATCATAAGACCAGCCGGAAGTAAAATCTAGCTTGATATCTTTTTTTAAGTCAAATTCTTTTAGCATAACCTTAATCTTTGGAGAAATAATCTATGGATTGATACACACCCGTTTGTTGCTTTACAATTTGCATGAGCAAGTCATTAGCCAAGGTACTGGCGCCAAAACGGAATAGGTCGGGGTTGAGCCAATCTGCTCCTAATGTTTCCTTAACCATTACAAGGTAGCGAATCGCAGTTTTTGCGTCCCGGATACCACCGGCAGGTTTCATTCCGATTTTTTTACCTGTTTTGTAATAATAGTCGCGGATGGCTTCCAGCATTACAAGTGTTACAGGCTGTGTTGCTGCCGGACTTACTTTACCGGTTGATGTCTTAATAAAATCGGCCCCGGCATACATGGAGATATCGCTTGCCCGGCGAACATTGTCGAGGGTTTGAAGCTCCCCGGTTTCTAAAATCACCTTAAGATGAGCAGGACCACAAGCCTCTTTAACCTGAGCCACTTCATCAAAAATGTAAGAGTAGTTTCCTTTTAAAAATTCACCCCGGGAAATAACCATATCAATTTCGTCGGCGCCTTCGTCAACACAAAACCGAACTTCGTCTAATTTCGATTGAAGGGGAGCCCACCCGCTTGGAAAAGCTGTTGCAACACTTGCAACGTTAATACCGGAGCCTTTAAGGGTTTCTTTGGCAGTTCTCACAAACGTTGGATACACACAAACGGCGGCAACTTTTGGAATATCATCAACCGCATCATGTGGGTGCATGGCTTTTTGGCAAAGCTGACGAACTTTTCCGGGAGAGTCCATCCCTTCAAGGGTGGTTAAATCTACCATGCTTAGCGCAAGTTTTAGCGCAAACATTTTAGATTCTTTTTTGATGCTTCTTGTGTTTAGCTTGGCTACTCTTTCCTCAACCCCAACTTGATCGATCGTTGGGGTGAATCGAAAATCAGGAACAGCCGAAGTAACATTACTCATAAAAAATAACTGATTGGATGATTATTCTACTCATTATTACTGATAAAGCACAATTTTCAGTTTTAATCAAATACTCTAACAGAAATTTAAAATACAAAAAATAGTGGAAAATATGTGGATAAAGCTATGTAGATATGTTTGCGTTTTGAGCGGCTAAGAAAGCATATAAGTAACACTGGGAGGTAACCCGAATTATTCACCTAATAATTTTTTTGTCAGTAAGTTAAAAGGGAAATAGTACATCGTGGGAATCGCTTTACATGGTGTACAGGATTTTATCCACAAGCATATTTATGCAAGTTCAGTATTTGTCTATGTCTAAAGTATTCAATAGTTTGTTCTTTGTATTGTAAACATTCGTGAATAATTCGTGGTAAGACTTTTGAAAAACCCTTTTTGGTGTGTAAAGTTGAACATGACATGAGAAAGATTATTGAAATTAAAGATTTGCTAACTAATGCATTTTAAAGAAAGAAAATCGCCAAGAATGAGAGGTTGGGATTACGGAAGTGAAGCCGCCTATTTTATAACAATTTGCACTCGGGATAGGGAAAATTTTTTGGGTAAAATTAAGAATGGCATAATGCAGGTTTCGCCAGCTGGTGCAATTGCACATGTCTTATGGCACGAAATAAAAAATCACGCAAAGAATGTAGAATTAGGCGAATTTGTGGTTATGCCCAATCATGTACATGGAATATTGATTTTGAAAAATGACCGGAACATTGTGGGTATTGACCCTGGTAGGGACGTTGCAGATATTGACCATCGTGTTATTTGTAGGGACGTTGCATGCAACGTCCCTACAAATAACGTCCCTAACAATAATGATCATACAACTGACGCTCTTACCACAAACACCGACATAACCAACGCCCGTAAAACCAAAATTGCTGACAATAACGCTTATAAAACCAAATTAACTACTTCAGAACCGGTAATATCAAACCCATTCAAAAACGAACGAATGGCCGCCATTTCACCAAAACCTAATACCGTTTCAACCATAATACGGTCTTACAAATCGGCCGTGACCAAATATTGCAATGAATTGAAAATACCGTTCGCTTGGCAATCCCGGTTTCATGACCACATCATCAAGAATGAAGAGTCATTTCAACAGATTTCTGAGTATATAAAACACAATCCTTCTAATTGGATGGAGGACATTTTCTACTAATCAAAATAAATATTTGATACGCAAACTTGAGAGTGAAAAGTACTTTTCTGTATCCAAAATATTCAATGGTTTAATCTTTAATTTTATACTTACGTGAATAAATCGATATAGCTATTTGCCTATTACTACCGGTTTCGATCAGCTCGCGTGAAGGTAAAAAAGGACAAGGCTTCTAAAGAAAAGTTAATCGCTTTGGAAAATTTTTTGTTTCCCAGCAGGTAGTAACTTACTACAATACTTGCCGGACTCAGGAATTCATCGGCATTATGGTTATCGATATTTTTGTTTTCCCCTCGGCGATTTAGCCAGTAAGGGAGTTTCTGGTAGAAGTCGAAATAAGCCCGGGATACAGCAAACCAACTCCCAATATTTCCTCCTAATGCAAACTTTAATGCTGCTAATCCATCTAAAAAAAATCGAGTTATTAGTACAAATGGCAACTTGCCTGCCCGGTAATTTTTTGTAAGCATGATGAGACTGTTGCGAAAGTTGTAGTAAACTTTTCTTGGAGATTCAGAAGGTAAGGATCCTCCGCCAACGTGATAGACTTTTGCCTCCGGGCAGTAACGTATTTCATATCCTGTTGACTTCACCCTCCAGCATAAATCAATTTCTTCCATGTGGAATTCAAAATAACCATCGAATCCGCCACAAGTTTCAAAGATCTCTTTACGTATACAAAATGCCGCCCCTGATGCCCAGAAAATAGGATAGGGGTAATCGTCGTATTGACCGCTGTCTTCTTCTATTGTATCAAAAATTCTTCCTTTACACCAAGGGTAGCCGAGTTTATCTAAGTAGCCTCCGGCTGCTCCGGCATAATCGAAGAAAGTGGGTTTTTGGTAATTCAACATTTTAGGTTGAATTACTGCCGTTTTTGGATATCGCTGAAATAAATGGCTGATTTGAGTAAGCCAGTCGGATTGGGGAACGGCATCATTATTCAAGAAAATCAGTATTTCCTTTTCGGCATGTTTTGCGGCTAAATTGTTACCTTTTGCGTATCCGTAATTATCATCAAATTCAAGAACTTTAACCTGCGGATGTTTTTTCTTAGTCCATTGAACCGATTCATCATCAGAGTTATTATCAGCCAGAATAACTTCAAAATTTGAATAATCACTTTTTAGAACTTCAGGCAAAAACTTTTTTAAAAAGCGTGCCCCATTCCAATTAATTATAATGATTGAAAAGCCTAATTCGTTAGATTTATGATTACTCATTTTGTTTTTTCAGGAAAACTGTGGAATTTAGGTTCAGAATATACCATTAAACAGTAAAACAGTTTTGTTTATCGTCGGCATATTTAATTATTCAAGAGAGTTTTTTAGTTTGAAATGAAGATAGGACTGATATCAGATACCCATAACTATTTGGATCCTAAGGTTGCCTCGCACTTTAAGGATTGCGATGAAATTTGGCATATTGGGGATTTTGGGAATATTAAAATTGCCGACGAGTTACGAAAAATTGCCCCAATAAGAGGAGTTTATGGAAATATTGACGGCAAAGATATACAGCAGGAATTCCCCCACGATTTAGAATTTGAAGTACAGGGGATAAGATTTTTTATTACCCACATTGGCGGAAACCCCGGAAGGTATGCCATTCCTATTCGTGAAAAGATGGCTTCCAACCCACCCGATGTTTTCATTTGCGGACACAGCCACATCTTAAAAGTTGTACGTGATTCCGGATGCGGTAATATGCTTTTTATTAATCCGGGAGCGGCAGGAAGACAAGGGTTTCAAATCCACAGAACCATTATGAGGTTCAGTATTCAAGACGGCCAAATTAAAGATATGGAAGTGATTAATTTGGATTGAGACATCCTATAGCGCCTTGCTACCAAGAAAATTTTTTAGATAATAGTTAGGGCTATTTCAAATTTACTGCAGATTTATCAGATTTTCTCAGATTAACGCAGAGAATTATCAGGAACCGGAAAAATGTTCAAAAGCAGCAATACACCTGAAGGATGTATAACTACCTTAGCCTACTTCAAGTTAGCTTGTAATACCGCTTCTTTGTGCCGATCAAGTTCTTCTTTCAAATATCTGCCGGTATGGCTTTCTTTAATTTTTGCTACTTCTTCAGGAGTGCCTTGTGCTATTATTAAACCACCTTCTTTTCCGCCTTCCGGACCCATATCAATGATATAATCTGCGGCTTTAATCAAATCAAGATTATGCTCGATAACCATCAATGTATTGCCTTTATCGGTTAATTTCTGAATTACTGAAACCAACATGTTTACATCCTCGAAGTGAAGACCGGTGGTTGGCTCATCCATCACATATAAGGTGTTTCCTGTACCGATTTTCGAAAGTTCCCGCGCCAGTTTTATTCGTTGAGCTTCACCGCCGCTTAATGTCGTGCTTGGCTGGCCAATTTTTAAATAGCCCAATCCAACAGAGTTAAGTGTTTTGAGTATTCGTTTAATACGGGGCATGGCATCAAAAAACTCAACAGCTTCGCTAATGGTCATGTCCAACACTTCAAAAATGTTCTTGCCCTTATAGAAAATTTCAAGTGTCTCCCGATTGTATCGTTTCCCATTACAGGTTTCGCAGGTTACATAAACATCGGGTAGGAAATTCATTTCGATTTTTTTAAGTCCGTCGCCTCCACATGATTCGCATCTGCCTCCTTTAACGTTAAAGGAAAATCTGCCCTGATCATAGCCACGAATTTTTGCTTCGGGCATTTCGGCAAAAAGGCTGCGTATGGCATCAAAAACTTTGGTATATGTACCCGGATTTGAGCGGGGAGTACGACCAATAGGACTCTGATCAATCGAAATAATCTTGTCAATATTATCGATTCCTTCAACAGTTTGATAGGAGAGAGGGGGAGTTTTTGATTTGTAGAAATGATTGGATAATACCGGCACCAATGTCTGATTAATTAATGAGCTTTTCCCACTACCGCTCACACCGGTCACAGCAATAAATTTACCAAGTGGTATTTCCACATTTGTATTTTTAAGATTGTGGCCTTTGCATCCCAAAAGCTTAATACTCTTACCGTTTCCTTCTCTGCGGACATCGGGCATGGGAATTACCTTGGTGTATTTCATGTATTGCCCTGTAATCGATTTTTCGTCGATTTTGGAAGGCTCGCCACTAAATACAACCTCGCCACCATGTACCCCCGCGCCGGGACCTAAATCTACAACATGGTCGGCTTTTTCAATGGTTTCACGGTCATGTTCAACAACCAATACACTGTTTCCTAAGTCACGCAATAACTTAAGAGATTCAATCAGTTTGGTGTTATCTCTTTGATGCAACCCAATACTTGGTTCATCCAAAATGTAAAGTACACCCACTAACTGTGTTCCAATTTGAGTGGCAAGACGAATTCGTTGGGCTTCGCCTCCGCTAAGCGATTGCGCTTCCCGGTCGAGCGTTAAATAGTTTAGCCCAACATTTAATAAGAAGTATAAACGGTCGCGAATTTCCTTTAAAACCTGAGAGCCAATCAAACGTTGTCTTTCAGTAAGCTTTAGGTTGTGTATGGCATCGTAAAGCTCAGAAATATCCATCTTAACTAAATCAGAAATAGCATAATCGCTTACTTTGTAAGACAAGGCTTCCTTATTTAACCGCCCTCCTTTACAATCGGGGCATGTAACCTGATTCATATAGCCCAAAGCTTTTTCTCGCTGCTTTGGAGATTTACTGTCTACATAGGCATGTTTAACAATGCTCAAGAGACCGTCGAATGTGTGTTTGTAGGTGACACCGTTCTTGCCAAAATCATACTTTATATCAAATTTTCTTGTTTTATCACCATGCATTAAAAAATGCATCAACTCGTCGGAATATTCACTTACCGGTGTATCGAAGTCGCAATCGTAAGCTTCTAAAAGTGCAAGAACCTGCTTGAAAACAAATGTTCCCCTAGGTTGACCCAAATAGCGGATGGCTCCATCATTAACCGATAGTTCTTTATTTGGAATGAGCAGCTCGGGATCCACTCCAAAACTGTAACCGAGGCCATCACAGGTTTGACAAGCACCATAAGGAGAGTTGAATGAAAAAAGATTTGGAGCAGGGTCTTCGTATGCTAAACCACTTTCGGGATCAAATAGTTTTTTAGAGAACAGATAATCTTTTTCATCTTTGCCCTTGCCTGCTTGCACATGCAAAATCAGGTTGCCATCTGCCATATCAAGAGCTGTTTGAACACTTTGGGCAATTCTTGATCGGCTGTTCTCACTAATTACAAATCGATCCACTACTACCTCTATATTATGGGTCTTATATCGATCAACTTTCATCCCATCTTCAATCTCTACAAATTCTCCATCAACCCTAACCCGAATAAAACCTTGTTTAAGGGTTTGTTCAAACAACTCCCGGTAGTGTCCTTTTCTACCCCGAACGACCGGTGCAAGACAGTAAGCCTTGGTGCCTTCCGGCAGTTTTAAAATATTATCTACAACCTGGTCGGTTGTTTGCTTACTCATTTCATTGCCAGTGATATAAGAATAGGGTACACCAATTCGGGCATACAACAACCTTAGGTAATCGTAAATTTCGGTTACTGTACCAACAGTAGAGCGAGGATTTCGATTCGTGGTTTTTTGGTCAATTGAAATTACCGGCGATAACCCATCAATGAAATCAACATCCGGGCGCTCCATCATTCCAAGAAACTGACGGGCATAAGCCGAAAGTGACTCCATAAAACGACGCTGCCCTTCAGCAAAAATAGTATCAAAAGCGAGTGAAGATTTCCCTGAACCCGATAATCCTGTAACAACAACAAACTTATCTCTTGGTATATCTATGTCAATCCGTTTAAGATTATGTTCGCGCGCACCTCTTACTACAATGTTACTATTCACAGATTAGAATTGTTGAAGTTAAATTTTTGTTGAAGTATGATGAATCTCATAAAAAGCTGAGTGTTCAGAGAATAGTAAAAATAACATTCATTCATGTAATTTCATTCTAAATGTGTTATTTTTAACGTTCGCTTAAAAATTGACTTAGATTTATAATACACTGATGAGCGCATCAAACCCTAAAACAAGTGCAGAAAAATTAAACTGGTCACCGGTTTCGTGGAGGAATTTCCCTATACGCCAGATGCCCGAATATCCTGATAACGAACAGCTGGATAAACATTTTAACGAGCTTAAGCAATATCCTCCTTTGGTTTCATCTTGGGAGATTCAGGAACTGAAGGCAAAATTGGCCAGAGCGTCCAGAGGAGAGGCATTTTTATTGCAGGGTGGCGATTGTGCCGAAACGTTTGCCGATTGTACTTCTGAACATATCGTTAAGCTTTTGAAAGTTTTATTGCAGATGAGTTTTATCATGCTGCATGAAATGAACATCAGCATTGTTAGAGTTGGTCGTATTGCAGGGCAGTATGCTAAACCAAGGTCTAATAGCAGCGAGCGGATTGGTGCTTTAGAATATCCGATTTATAGGGGTGATATTATCAATAGTTATGATGCAGATGAAAAAACCCGAATTGCAGATTCATCCCGTTTGATTGAAGCTTATCATAAAGCAGGTTTGACACTCAATTTTTTACGTGCACTTACCGAAGGTGGAGGCTTTGCGGATTTACATCACCCTGAGTATTGGGAACTCGATTTTATGCGTAAAAACGAGTATTACCGCGAGTACGAATCGATGGTAAATTCTATTACCAGTGCCATTCGTTTTATGGAAGGTATTTTACCATCTGAGTTGATTACATTACGTCAGGTTGATTTTTACACCAGTCATGAGGCGCTCAACTTATATTACGATTCTGCCCAGACACGTAAAGTGCCCCATAAAGCAGGTTGGTACAACCTTAGTACGCACATGCCATGGATTGGAAACAGAACCCGCCATCCTGACGAAGCACATATTGAGTATTTAAGAGGAATCGAAAATCCGGTTGGTATAAAAGTTGGACCTCCATACGATTTGGGTGAAATCATCCAAATCATCAAAAAAGTTAACCCGAGTAATGAAGCGGGTAAGGTTACCCTTATTTCCAGATTTGGGAAAAAACATATTGAAGAAGAGTTGCCAAAATTAATTCGTGCTGTAGAAGATGAAGGCTTGGACGTGCTTTACAGTTGCGACCCTATGCACGGGAATACTTTTGCAACGGGTGATGGCATTAAAACAAGAGCATTTAACGATATTCTTTTTGAAATCAGAAAAACGTTTGAAATTCACCGTGACATGAAAACCATTCTTGGTGGTATTCACCTTGAAATGACGGGTGAGGATGTTACTGAATGTGTAGGTGGTGCAAATGGGTTAAGCACCAACGGCTTGAAAAACAATTATAAAAGTTTCTGTGATCCTCGTTTGAATTATGAGCAAAGCCTTGAGTTAGCATTTTTGGTAGCTAAAGAGTGGAAAAAGTTTAAAACGGAAGAGAGTAACTGATTATTATTATCCGTTGGTTTAAACTCATGTAAAATAATAATTTAAAGCCATAAATGACAATTGTAATTATTAGAAATGCATGAGTTTATTTTGCAGCATCTTAAACAAATCCAAATTTGAGTGAGTGCGGTATTAATCTATAACCCACCTGAGCAATAGTTTAACCCAAATTACGCTTTAGAAGCTTTTAAATATTTGCTTTTTACTACATGTCTAAAAATAATAATGATAATGATGTATCCCTAAGGCGTAATCCGGGTTTAAAATGGTCTAATATAGTTTTTAGCACGTACTGACATGCAGCTGGCAAGGTTTATCAATACAATAGCATGGGTATTTTCATAATCCCGAAAGCTCAAAGCGTATTAAAAGATCCTATTTCACCCCTCCGGGTTCGGTTTAAATGGATCAATTTTGTTTTCTATAATCTTGTCATCCCTTTGGGATTTTTCAGTTTTGGCTTGTTGTGAATTGCTTAACCCGGACAAGTCTGTTTGCGCCAAAATCAAGCCGGAACCAAATATTTAGTAATAATAGAACAACATAACAATTATCTTTCGCCAAAGTCTGTTATGTAGTTGAATTTTATAAATTTAAAATGGTCTAATAAAAAATTAAACCCAAAATGAAATACAGCTGGCTTATTTCATTAATGTTCTGTCCAAGAGCATCTTTTTTAATCCCGAAGGGATGACAAGATTATAGCAAAATGCATACATAAGGTCCATCAAACCCCGTAGGGGTGATAGTATTAATCCAACCATTCGAATAAATATTTATCGTTGTATTCAATTTCGAATTTTTGAAGAAAATCAATGTATTCTTCCTTGAATGTTTTAGTCCTGTGATGTTCTTGCTGATTGGCAATATATCGATATACCGTATCTAATTGCGAATGAGAATAAGAGAAAGCACCATAGCCTTCTTGCCATACGAATTTTCCTTTTAAGAATTTTTGGGCGTTGATGAAATTTGAAGAATTGTTTTTGATGTCTCTCACCAAATCAGAAATGCTCATTGCCGGTTTTAAGCCCACCAGTATATGAACATGGTCTGCCACGCCATTAACGATAATCGGCTTTTGATTTTTGCCTT
>PXCK01000003.1 GCA_003566635.1 Balneolia bacterium
ATTATTTCCGCTGTGGCACAACAGCTTTCCCTCTATTTAAATACAGCCGTGATTTTTGGTTACTTTTTATCTAGAAAAAGTAACACTAAACAAATTCCCAATATCTAAAGCAGTACTGCGGAGCAGCCGGGAAAAGTTATTGGAAAACCGTTATAAAACCTGTTATTTGTCATCAAGTAAAAAGGGAATATTAACAATTCAGCACCTCAAAATAAAAACCTGCCCCTCAAAGTTAAAACATCACCAAAAACCTCCTTTCAAGTCGATTCAAAAATTTTTCTAAAGGTATCATTAGTCTTATATTAATTAGCTAATTACAAAACTATTTTTATACATTTTGAATGTCGAAAATTATTGATTCTCTCATTACAGACTCTCTTGAACTTCCGGAATTAATCCCGGATGAATTACCCGTTTTACCTATGCGTGATACGGTTATTTTTCCGTTCACAACCTATCCCGTTTTAGTTGGTCGTGATGTTTCTCAGGCTGCTGTAAATACTGCTTTAGAAGGCAGTAGATATATATTATTACTCGCACAGAAAAACCCCGAGGAAGAAAAACCTGCTGCAAATGATCTTTATCGAGTTGGTACATTGGCTTACGTTAATCAGGTAACAAGTTTGCCGGGTAATTTATTTAAAGTGCTGGTAAACGGTGTTTCATCTGTAGATGTGATTAACTTTAAGAATAAAAAGGGTAATCTATCTGCTACATTTGAAATCAATGAGAAACCCAAAAAAGGCTTACGTTCATCTAAGCTAAAAGGTGTGATTAAGCGTTCTTTCGATACCTTTGAGCGCTACATTATGGCAAATCAGGATTTGCCTGAGGAGATTATTGCCGGTTTCGATAGGGAGGATGATCCCGAAAAGGTTTTGTATATAATGGCTTCTCATCTTGATTTAAGTCTTGAAGAAAAACAAAGCTTACTCGAGAAAAAAACCTTAGAGCTTCAGTATAAACGTTTCTTGCATCTCATTACCCGTGAACTTGAAGTCTTGGTGGTCAGCAACGATATCAATGAAAAAGTTCAGAATGAAATACAGGAAACACAGAAAAAGTTTTTCATACAAGAGCAGATAAAAGCACTTCAAGATGAGCTTGGCGAAGGTGAATACGGCGACCCGGAGCTAAATAAAATAAAAGAAACCGCAGTTGCAGCCGAGATGCCCGAATACGCATTGAAAAGGGTAGAAGAAGAACTCGAGAAACTTCGTAAAATCCCACAGATGTCGCCGGAGTATGGTGTTGCCAGAAACTACCTCGATTGGATGGTAAGCCTGCCATGGAGTAAAATGTCGGAAGATAACCTGGACATTTCCAGAGTTCAGGAAATTCTTGATAAAGATCATTTTGGTCTTGAAAAACCCAAAGAGCGAATTGTTGAGCATATAGCCGTTCTAAATTTAGTAAAGCACCTTAAGGGGCAAATCCTTTGTTTTGTCGGGCCTCCCGGAGTTGGTAAAACCAGTATCGCTAAATCAATTGCTAATGCATTGAATCGAGAAATGATTCGAATCAGTCTGGGTGGTATTTCTGATGAAGCTGAAATAAGAGGGCATCGAAAAACGTATATCGGTTCTATGCCTGGTAGGATTATTCAGGGAATGAGAAAAGCCGGAAACATAAATCCGGTTATCATTCTTGATGAAATCGATAAAATTGGTAATGATTTCAGAGGTGATCCGTCTTCTGCTGTGTTGGAAGTGCTCGACCCTGAGCAAAACAACTCTTTTAACGATCACTATTTGGATATAGACTACGACCTGTCTAAAGTCTTATTTATTGCAACGGCCAATGTGGCATCACGGATTCAGGATGCACTTTTAGATCGTATGGAGATAATCAACTTACCCGGATATCTGGAACACGATAAATATGAGATTGCCAAAAAGCATTTGATTCCAAAACTGATGAAATCACATGGATTGGAATCCGGTCAGTTAAAAATTAACAAAGCAGCCATTTTATCTGTTGTTAGAAATTATACTTCAGAAGCCGGAGTTCGTGAATTGGAGCAAAAACTTGCTGCAATTTGCAGAAAAGTTGCCAGAAAAGTTGTGGAAGGCGATAAAACTAAAACTCATTCAATCACTGCAAAAGAGATTCCAAGCTTGCTTGGCGTTGGAAAATATCGCGACCGTGATCTTGAGAAAGAAAATAAAGTTGGTAGTGTAAACGGTCTTGCATGGACGTATACAGGCGGAGCTATCCTGCAAATTGATGTTGCAGCGATGAAGGGAAAAAGTAATTTCAGACTAACCGGTAAATTGGGTGATGTGATGAAAGAGTCAGCTCAGGCCGCCCTAACATTTATTCGTTCCAATGCTGATGCATTTGACATCGATCCTGAATATTTTGAAAAACACGAGCTTCATATTCATATTCCGGAAGGCGCCATTTCTAAAGACGGTCCAAGTGCAGGTATGGCAATGGCGTTAGCTATGTTATCCCTCATCACTCATAAAAAAACAAAGCATAATGTTGCAATGACGGGTGAAATTACCTTGAAAGGTGAAGTACTTGCTATTGGCGGGTTGAACGAAAAATTACTGGCTGCTCAACGGAATAAGATTAAAAAAGTACTCGTACCTTTCGATAATGCTCCGGATTTGACCGAAATTCCTGAAAAAATTAAACAAGGTCTGGAAATTATAACCGTGAAATCCATTCACGAAGCCATTCCTCATGTTATTATTGAATAGGTTTTGACAGAGTACGAAAAGGAAATAGAAACCATAGAGCTTGAGGTGGCTTCGGGTCAGTCGGAGCCGGTGAGGATTGATAAATACCTTGCCGAGATGGTTCGGAATGCAACTCGGTCGAAAGTTCAACAGGCCATAAAAGAAAAGCGTGTGAAAGTAAATGGGGAAGTGGTGAAGGCTTCCTACATTATTCAACCCGAGGATAAAATTACAGCTGAGGTCGTCCGAAATAAAAAACCGGACGTGGAAGCTGAAGATATTCCTATTGATGTGGTTTTTGAAGATGAACATTTTCTTATCGTAAATAAACCGGCAGGAATGGTTGTTCATCCGGCATTTGGGAATTGGTCGGGAACTTTGGTCAATGCATTACTTAATCATTCCGAAAACCTGTCAGATTACCAGCAAGATGTTTTACGTCCCGGAATTGTGCATCGATTGGATAAGGATACCAGTGGATTGTTGGTTGTTGCAAAAAACGATCACATCCATAGTGAGCTTTCCAAACAGTTTAAAAAGCATAGTATTGGCAGAAAATACTGGGCAATTGTGTGGGGCACTCCACCCGATAGCGGAACAATTACAGGAGATCTTGGAAGAAGTAAGAAAGATCGCAAGCTAATGACTGTCTTAGAGGACGGGAAGGGGAAGCGAGCTGTAACACATTTTAAAGTGATTGAGCGTTTCGATTTTCTTGCTTTGGTTGAGGTCAGTCTGGAAACCGGTCGTACGCATCAGATTCGTGTTCATTTTTCACATGAAGGATTTCCTGTATTGGGTGATATGACCTATGGAGGAAGTTCTGTTAGATACGGTTCCAATACAGGCTTTAGAAAAACTCTTTTTGAAAAAATCTTTAAACTGTTGGGACGTCAATGTCTGCATGCCAAGACTCTCGGCTTTGTACACCCGGCTACGGGTGAGGATGTTGAATTCGATTCTGAACTTCCTGATGACTTTTCACAGGTGATTGATTGGCTGCGCGAATATTGTACTTAACCCGAATTATTCACGAAAGTATGAAGTTTAAATCTTATGCTGTTGATGTATTCCTATAACATTTTAGCTCAGAACTAATTTATGCCCGAAAAAATATATCTGTCGTCTCCACACATGGGTGGTAAAGAAATGGACTTCATTAAAGAAGCCTTTGATACTAATTGGATCGCACCCCTCGGGCCAAACGTTAATAACTTTGAAAAAGAGTTATGTACTTACACCGGAGCCTCACATGCGGCGGTATTAACTTCAGGTACGGCAGCTATTCATTTAGGGTTGATATTAGCAGGAGTGAAACAGGGGGATGAAGTCATTTGTCAATCCTTTACCTTTGCCGCTTCTGCAAATCCAATAATCTATTGTGGTGCAAAACCAGTTTTTGTTGATAGTGAGCCTGATACCTGGAATATGTGTCCCGAAGCATTGAAAGAAGCTATACTAGACCGAAAAAAGCAAACGGGTAAGTATCCGGCTGCTGTTATACCCGTTCACTTATATGGAATGCCTGCAAAGATTGATGAAATCTGCACAATTTGCGATAGCTATAGAATTCCGGTAATTGAAGATGCAGCCGAAGCATTAGGTTCTCACATCAATGGAATAAAATGTGGTACCTATGGTAATTTTGCCGTGTTGTCATTTAATGGGAATAAAATTATTACGACGTCCGGTGGGGGAGCCTTGATCGGTGAAAGTGAAAAGGATATTGCAAAAGCACGCTTTTTAGCTACTCAGGCTCGGGATAACGCACCTCATTACGAACATTCTCATATTGGCTATAATTATCGTATGAGTAATATCGCTGCCGGAATAGGTAGGGGGCAACTGCTTGTACTGGATAGTCATATCCAGAAACGAAGATCAAATTTTGAGTTTTATAAAACTGCCTTTTCAGATATAGAAAGTATCTCATTCTTAGATGAACCTGCCGGATATTTTTCCAACCATTGGCTTACTACTATAATTGTTGATGAAGAAAAGACCGGAATAAGCAGGGATGATATACGTCTAAGGTTGGAAGAGCATAATATAGAAAGCCGTCCGCTTTGGAAACCTATGCATATGCAGCCTGTTTTTAAAGATTGTCCATATTACGGAAGTAACGTTTGTGAGGATTTATTTAAGTGTGGATTATGTTTGCCATCAGGCTCTAATCTTAAAGAACAGGATTTGGTGAGAATAGCCGGAATTGTGAGAGAGTTTTTTGTGTGATGTTTGATTGGCATTAGTCATTATGTCATCCCAGAAATGCATTCGGGGAAGTAAATGTGTTATCCGGGATTTGCCAGTTGCGAAATGGGGAAGTCGTGTTCAGGGCTGGATGTCTTAGAAAAACTAAAGAATCGGCTGCTGAATGGTCTTGAATCAGTACTGGTAGATCCCGCATAGCCCGCTTGCTATGCTTAGCGGTCTTGCGGGATGAACTGTATTAAAAGTCAATAGCCTAATGCTTTTTGTGCATCAAAGTTACCATTGGTCTTACCTATCACAAATGCTTGCCTTAATAGTTTATTTGCTACGGCAATTCGTA
>PXCK01000152.1 GCA_003566635.1 Balneolia bacterium
ATTTGCGAATATTGATCGACCGGCTGCCGGAGTAATTGAAGAAAGCGAAGAGTTTGAGGTATTTGGTTCGGTAGAGGTGCCGGGAGTAACAAACGCATCTTTTGAATCAAACAGTATTGAAGCGTGGATTGGTTACAATACATTATCAACGGATCCTTCCGGGTCGGGGTGGGCATGGGTTCCTGCTGTATTTACGTTGCCCGTCGGTAATAACAGACATGAGTACAAAGCAGAAATTGGCAGCACGCTTCCGCCCGGAGATTATGTGTATGTTACCCGTTTCCGATATAATGGAGGAGATTTTTTCTACGGGGGGTTTAACAATGGTTTCTGGGATGGTACCACAAACGTTTTTGGACAGCTGCAAGTACTTGAGTTTACCAATATTGAACAGGAAACTGTTACAAATTTTGAATTAGGAGCAAACTATCCCAATCCATTCAATCCGGTTACTGTAATTCCATTTTCATTGGAAAGTTCGGGAAGGGTTACGCTTAATGTGTATGATGTTCATGGTCGTTTAATTGATACATTAGTTGATCAGACATATCCTGGCGGTTCTCATTCGGTTCGTTTTGATGCAAGCGCGTATTCGAGCGGAGTATACTTTTACCAATTAAGGAGTGGGGGGTTGGTTGATACACGTAAGATGCTCTTGGTAAAGTGATTAGCCCGGATTATTCAAGAAACTTGAACAGCTTTTTCCTGGGTTCCTCTTATTAACCTCCCTTTAATACTTCCTCTTTTAGAAAACTAATATATACGATATAAAATACCAGAAGAATAGTCACATAAATTAGTTTGGAAGTCAGAGAAAAGAACTATTCTTAGGCTTATTTACACCCTCACCCCAGCCCTCTCCCAAATTTTGCACGATAAAGATAGATAAAACTTTGTGGGAGAGGGAGTTTGAACCGAGCTAAGTCAAAAATAAAGCTCGAA
This sequence comes from Balneolia bacterium, assembly GCA_003566635.1. Lineage (GTDB taxonomy): Bacteria > Bacteroidota > Rhodothermia > Balneolales > Cyclonatronaceae > PXCK01. Next base: position 943 of record PXCK01000152.1, read on the forward strand.
TAATTCAACCAAGTTTACCATTACTTTGATTACCCTCTCCCAAATAAACCTTAACCACGAAATCTCAAGCTGATTTGGGTGAAGTACTATGTTAAGATTCAAAGATTTTTCTAAAAGAATAGACAAACAAGATATAGATAAAACCCAAGTTTAACACCCAATTAACACTAAATTGGATGCCTAAACATTGGATGCCTAAGTTATTCAAGAAACTTGAACAGCTTTTTATTTTTGCAGATTTCAACCGTTTAGTATATTATTCACCCGAGATTATAACGAAACCTTAACCTGAGGAATTAACCACATGTTGCGTATATCCTTTTTTATTGTACTGGCATCTGTGCTATTTATTGCCGGATGCAATAGCAATGAAATCGAGCGTTTAAGTAAACAAGTCAGCGACCTTGGTCGTCAAAATCAGGAACTACGTGCCCAGGTAGAACGTAGCGCCGAACCTGCGGAAAGGTTAGAAACTTTGGCAGACTTTTTGGATGGTCTAAAAGCTCGAATTCACACCAACTTCGGGACCATAGATGTTGAGTTCTTTCCCGAAGCAGCCCCTATACATGTGTTTAACTTTGTATCCAGAGCGGAGAGTGGTTTTTATAATGATACTCAGTTTCATCGCCTAATCCCGGGCTTTATGATACAGGGGGGCGACCCAAACAGTAGAGATGGAAATAAACTAAACAATGGGCAGGGTGGTCCGATTTTTAATATCCCTCATGAATTTAATGATATTACGCATTCGCGAGGTGTATTATCAATGGCACGCGTTAGTGATGTAAACGTTGGTGCGGGGTCTCAGTTTTTTATCATGCATGCCGACACACCTCGCCTTGACAATCAATACACTGTTTTTGGAAGGGTAACAGATGGTATGGATGTTGTTGATGCTATTGTAGAGACTGAGAAACATACAGATGACCCCCGGCTTAGAGATCATCCTGTAAATCCGGTAATAATCAGTTCTATTGAAGTTTATAGATAAATGACAGAAGACACCATCCAAGATATTATTGAAGCGCTAATATTTTCTAATCCGGAACCGGTATCACCCCAAACATTAAAAACGGTTCTTGAAGCGAGAATGAACGGGTTTGATATATCTGTTGATGAAATAGACGAACAGGTACAGGGGTTAAATGAAATTTACAGAACTTCGGGGAGGAGTTTTGGAATTCAGAAACTTGCTGGTGGATATTCTTTCGCAACCAAAGTGGAGTTCCACCCCTGGTTAGAACACATACAGCATGAAAACGCTTTTCGGAAAATAACTCAAAGTGCTCTTGAAACATTAGCCATAGTAGCATACAAACAGCCTGTTACGAAACCGGAAATTGACCATATTCGTGGAGTAGATTCGGCCTATGTTGTTAAGCAGTTATTGGAAAAAGGGTTAGTTGCCGTAGCCGGACGCCATGAGGGACCTGGTAGAGCATTATTATACAAAACGAGCGATTTGTTTTTACGTCACTTTGGACTTAATAAGCTTGATGATTTACCCAAGCCCCGTGAAATAGATGAAATTTTGAAAGATGATGACATGGTAAAACACCGTCAGTTATTATTAGAATTAAAAGCAGAATTGGCTTCTCAAGAGTCAACTCCAGAGCAAGAGTCGTAAAGGATTTAATTGAAAAAAAAACCAAATAAAAAAAAACTACCAAAGCCTAAACAAGAAACGAAGGCTGATGCCGGAACCAATGATATCATTCGGCTGAACAAATATATTGCATCTGCGGGGGTATGTTCGCGTAGAGAAGCCGACAAACTGATTGAAGACGGGAAAGTACAAGTAAATGGTAATATTGTAACAAGCTTGGGCATTAAGGTAAAAGAATCGGACAATGTTGTTGTTGATGGGAAGCAAATTAATCCCGAAAAGCACATTTATGTCCTGCTTAACAAACCCAAAAATACGATATCAACTACGAGTGACGAAAAAGATCGCCAAACTGTTATTGACTTGATTGAAGACGCTACAGGGAGAAGGGTTTACCCTGTTGGCAGACTCGACAGAAATACTACGGGCTTGATTTTATTGACAAACGATGGTGAGCTTGCTCATAGGTTGATGCACCCAAGTTACAAAGTTAGAAAGGTTTATCAGGTTGAAACGCCTCATATTCTTACGGATGAACAACTGACTGCATTAAGGCAAGGAGTTGAGCTGGAAGATGGGCCGGCAAGAGCTTATAAGGTTGATCGACATCCGGTTTTGGCAAATGCCATACGAATGTCTATTATAGAAGGGCGAAATCATCAGGTAAAGCGAATGATTGAAGCCATTGGTTCTGAGGTAATCAACCTGAAAAGAATCATTTATGCCGGTTTGACAATCGATGGATTAAGAACAGGAAGGTGGCGCTATCTAAATCGAAAAGAAGTGTTGGAAATGCGTCAATTAGTAAAATTATTGGATAAAAAGACATTAAAATTATGAAATACACATCAATCAAAAAGGAAACGGGTCAAATTTTATCGACTGAAGATATTCCTATTAAATATGATATTTATTTACCCTCGCATGCAATGAGTGCATTGCCGGTTGTACTTTTTGTACATGGTTTTAAAGGCTTCAAAGACTGGGGAACCTTTCCTGATGCATTTTTTGAAATCGCTCGCAGTGGATGTGCCGTAATAGCAATCAATTTATCATTGAATGGAATTCAAGAAGCTGAAGATACATACGACCGCCTTGATTTGTTTGAAAGAGAAACATTTTCGCAGGATTTAGAAGACATTAGGTCGGTAATAGTTGCTATTCAAGAGCAAAAAATAAAAACAAGTTCTACTTTGCTTATTGGTGATAGGATTGCTTTGATTGGACACTCCCGGGGAGGACATACGGCTATAGCTGCAGCTGCAGACTATGATGAAGTAAGCACCCTGATTACATGGGCTGCCGTTGCCGATTATACAAAGCAAATTTCTGATAAAATGGTTAAAGATTGGGAGAAGAAGGGATATACGGAAATTGAAAACTCCCGTACAAAGCAAACCATGAAAGTAGGAAAAGTTGTGTACGATGATTTCATGAAAAACAAAGACAGGTTGGTAGCCTTAACCCGTGTGCAGCGATTAATGATTCCTTGCTGCTTTATTCATGGCACGGCCGATGAAACCGTTCACATGAACAATACTCAGCTACTATTCCAGATGTGTCAAAGTCCGGAGAAAGAGCGCATCTTAATAAATGGCGCTGATCATACGTTTGGAAGTTCTCACCCATGGGATAAAGAAGATTTGCCGGAACATTTCAGTAAAGTTGTTGATAAGACAATTGAATGGCTGGAAGCTTATTTTCTGACCCATAACATGTAAGTACTCGCTGCAATGAAAATAGCAGCACTTTTAGTAACATGGTTATTAGCACTTGGTCAGCTTATCAGTATTCAGGCTCAGGCCGTATTACTTGAATCCGAAGAATTTAAGCAGGATGCATTTCTTGCGATAGACCATGTGTATAATCTTGAGTATGAGGCATCTCTTCTTGTGTTTGAAAGGTGGATTGAAGAAGAACCCAATCATGCACTATGGAAATTATGGGAAGGTTTTCCATATTGGTGGCAAATACTCTCTAATTTACCTGATACAAGCCATGATGATGAATTTATTCGGATTATGGAAGAGGCCGACCGTAAAGCCGACCGAATGTTACACCGAAACAGACGGCATAAGGATGCACTTGTTGTTAAAACATTGGCTAACGGCTACTTGTCAAGACTTTATGCTAACCGTGGTAGATGGTATTTAAGCTTTACGCATGGTCGAACAGCACTTAATGTGTTGAATGTACTCGAAAGAACATATCCTGATTTACCTGATACGCAATTTGGAACCGGACTTTATCTCTATTTTACGGCTTACGTTGCTGATACAAACCCCATAGTACGAACAGTTTCATTTATGTTACCTGCGGGAGACAGAGCTCAAGGATTGGAATTACTCGAGCAGGCCGCAGAAAACAGCACCTTAACAAGACCGGAGGCAGTCTATTTTCTGGGTCATATATTGTTGAATTATGAAAATAAGCCGGACAAGGCAAGAGGTTATTTATTAGAGTTGGTAGAGAGATATCCCCAAAACAGGGTTTTTTGGCGATTGTGGAATAGGGCGAGATAGTTGTTTCGGGTTAGCCATATGTATGTAAAAAGTTGATAATAAGCTAAGGAAAGTTGTTTTTTTGTTTTAAACAGTAAGAAAAAATTGGTATTTAGAAGTTTATTGTATTCAGCTTAATAAATAAAGGCAAAAATCATAAAAAGGCTGTTTGCATATCGG
>PXCK01000130.1 GCA_003566635.1 Balneolia bacterium
TCTTGCAAAACAAGATACTAAAATAAGCCCTTTTTTGCACCTTAAATTACTGTTTTTACTAATCTAATAACACCCTTTAAGGAGCGACTATTTAAAAGATTGGCATGAGTATTGAGAGAACACACTAAAAATTCTGCATTAAACTTTTAGTTGATTATTGAAGAAATTCATTAGTATATTTAAACTCTTTAGGGGCTATAGCTCAGCTGGCTAGAGCGTCGCGCTGGCAGCGCGAAGGTCTGGGGTTCGAATCCCCATAGCTCCACTTATTAAACATTAAAGCCTTGTAAATACTAAGTTTACAAGGCTTTTTTGTGTTACTAACTTTATTACGAATTAGTATTCTACCCTTCTAATTCCCGGGCCTCAAAGACAGCTATTGTTTCTTTGTCATCATCCATTAAGATCAGGCGGTTTTGATCAAACTGAAATTTTCCGATTGAGTCAACTTTCTGTCCAAAAGCATCTTCCAGTTCCATTTCAGGACACAACATCTTTGTTGAAGCTACCTGAGAAAAGGTAAAGTTATTATCATTCATTGAAAATGAACCCATAAGCTGATTGCATCCCATATTTCCTGAAAAACGGTTCTCATCACTTGAAAATAAAAGATGTGGAACCTTAGAATCATATTTTTCTGAATCAATATTATCTCCATCAAATTCGATTAGTACCCACATGGAATTCACTAAAATTTCTAATGGATCACCAACAACGGTTGCTTCATTTTCCTGATCACCTTCAAAGATGCTTTCATCAACTTGTTCGGCTGAACAAGAAAACACAATAAAAGCTAAACTTAACAGCATGATAAATGGGGTGATACGATTATTCATTGCTTATCTCCTTATTAATTGATTTAATTTTATCGAAAATAGATTGTATAACTTCTTTGTGCTCGGGTTTCATAAAAACGCTTCTCAGTACGGTTACAGTATCAGCATCTATTTCAGTTTCTTTTATTAGTGGAAACTTATTGACCGGTAAGGTATACAAACTAAGATAAATTGCTTTTTCAGAGTTTGGGTTTATCCCGGCCGAAAAAATTTTCTTGCTTCTCTTTGTTATATCACTAATTTTTTTTGACTTAACATAATAACAAACAATGTCTAACTCTGGTTCATTCACAACTTCAAAATCTTCATCTTTATGAATGAGTTGTGCAAAAGATTCGGCAGCCTGAATACATTTTCTTAGTCCGTTAGATAGTTTGCCGTGTCTATCCAATTTAAAAACTCTTAGGGTAAACCAAAGTGCTGCCGCAGCCGCTCCTGCTCTTGAACACTCTAATGAAATTTCACCTAAGTGCAGTTCGTCTGATGAAAAATAAGTATAAGGCGAATCGTGTTTATAAAATGAACCAACCTTTGGATCTTTAAATAAAACACACCCGCATCCGTAAGGTTGCAACCCGTGTTTGTGTGGATCCACTACTATACTATCTGCATTATGTATTGATTTCCATGCTTTTTTAGTTGTAAGATCATCTTCTATCAATTTAAAAAAGCCACCATAAGCAGCATCAACATGTATCCTAATCCCTGCTTCTTTACATATTGGTAAAATTATGTGCAGGTTTTCAACTACTCCTCTACCGGTAGTCCCCATGGTAACGACTAAAGTACCGGCATCATCTAACTTTGTATATAAATCTTCGACACTAATTTTATCTAACTCATCCGTTTTGACTGATTCATATTCAATACCAAGCACCTCACACATACGAGAGTGTGTGTAATGGGCGGTGTCAGCAAACAAGATTTTTTTGCCAGGATGAATTTTACCTGACACCCACAAAGCCTCAAGATTTGCAATTGTGCCACTTGTGGTTAAGTGCCCTAAAGACGGTTTAGCGTACCCAAACATCGAAGCAAGTTCTCTTACTACTTCTTTTTCCATTTTAGATGTAGGCGGTCCACCATCTAAGGCATGATTATTGGGATTTACAGACATGGCCATGGAATATGCCATCCATGCAACAGGGTGAGGAGGCTTAAGCATTTGTCCTGCATAAAAGGGCGAATGAAACGGATAGTTCTGTTCCATTCGCTCACAAAATTCATCAAAAACTGAAGTTATTTCATTAAACGAAATATCTTCTGATTTACCGTAATCAACCGGTTCCTTGAAGCCCCTGATTTCAAATCTTTTGAACCATTCTTCAAGAAATGGAAGAAAATCACGGTACATAACTTAAAATTATATAAACCTAAATGTTAGGCCAACTGATAAAACCTGACGAATTTGAATTTTATCTGAGACATCGTCATCATATAAAAAGGTAACTTGTAAGTTTGTACTTAAATACCGGTTAATGCTGGCAATAAGTTCATTCCTAAGGGTTACGTCTGAACTATTGGGGGATTTTTGAAAGCTTGTAAACGTTTCTAGTTGAGAAACAAACCGAACATTTTCCATTATTTCTTTATCAAAATTGGCTTCTAAAGCAAAACCTACTTCATTCCTAAACGTATCACCTTCGTTGAGACCGTAGCGGGTACTAAGGTCTGTATTATTTACGAATGTTTGTCGCATCGCAAAACTGGTTGAAACGTTAAAATAGCTGGTTGGAGTATAAGCAATACCCAAGCTTTCTTTTAAATATGCAGGTGAAAAAAATTGTGAGACAAGGTCACCATCGGCATTTACCCCTTCATCAAACTGACTTAAGAAGTTAATGTTTAATCTAGCACTCCATTTATCGGTCGAAAAGAAATAATCAAACCTATTGCGAATATCAATTTCATCATCTGTTTTTCTATTTTCATCCCCTACCCTTGCTCTACCGTAGGTTAAGTTGGTTGAAAATCTATAGGCCCAAAGATTCTTTTTATAGTTTGCAACGAAATTTGTGTTACCGGTTAGTGCGATTGTATTTACGCCACCCTGTTGCCAATTGCTGTAAGCTGCTTGAGAACCATTTAGTCCACCTCTAAACTCTATTTCCCATGATGAGTCTGTTGAGTCTTGCTCTGCAGCGTGAAGGGTTGTGAAACTAAAGAGTGTCACAAATAAGGAAACTATTAATGTAGTATATAATCTCATAGTATTTAATTATGTTCTAAAATTACTGTTATGTTCTGAGCGTTTTTCACATCTACCCTTACATGTTCGCGTAATTTTGTAGGGTAATGTAATCCTGTAAACTGTGCCGATAATGGAAATTTTCTATGGCCTCGGTCTATGAGAGCGGCTATTCTGATAGTTTCGGGTTGCGACTTTTCATAAATCTTATTGATAGCCCTTAACATGGTACCACCGCTAAAAATAACATCATCTACTACGATTATATCATCAGACAATGTAACATGTTCATCAGAAAACTTATCCTCTTTCATCTGTAAAACAGATACTTCATAAGAAGAATTTGATCTTAAAATTTCTGCTAAATTATTAGCAATTGAAAAGCCACGATTATTTAATCCTACTAATAAAATTCTTTCTTTTGTTGATAAAACTTCAAGAATTTCGAATGCCATCCTTCTTAACGAACGGGCTACCCTCTCAGATGACATTAAAGTAAGCTCTTCAGTATTATTCTGAGCTGTCATAGAATATATTATTGGAACATCGCTTTTATACTGCCCCAGGTTCTTCTAATTGCGGTAGATGAATAGTTAATTTGAGCCTGCCCAATTAAATCTGAGCCACCATTTGTGTAGTGGATATGCAACTTGTAAATAACAGGTTCTGAGTTTGCTGTGGTTCTGAATACATTTCGATCAATGTATTCATAGGTCTTGGTTTGCGAAGAACCACCTGCAAGCGTTTGAATAATCTCGATAGATTTAAAGTCCTGATCCTGAACCATTTTCCGTTTTAGTTGATAGTGCTGTATACCAACTTCGTCAGTTACTACCCATTTCAAGTGGATTTCATTTGAACTGTCTTGGGGTATTTCTGCTTTAAATTCGAGTACTCTAACCCCACTGGAGGCAATAAAAAACAATGTTGCAAATAACAACACTGCAAATAAAGGGTTAAAGCTTTTTCTGATAATATTCATGTGAACGAATATAGTTATTCTTAGACTTAATATACAACATCTATTAGTTAATATGAATAAACAATAATTTCAGCATGTTCAAGTACTTAAGGCCTATTCAAGCCTCAATTTTCTTAGTAATGCTATTACTCTTTTCTTGTACTACGATAGAAATACGTGAGTCAGATGCATTTGATAACCATAAAACAATAACTCCGGAGTCGTTTAACTATGAAAATATAGAACTTACTACACATCTTGTTGACACTCCTGATGGTGAGAGCTTGCATCTTTGGCATATTAAAAAGTCAAATGACCTACCAACAGTTGTTTATTTTGGCGGTAACGGCTTTCTTCTTGTCAAATCAAGAATCTTGATTGATGCTTTTGAAAATATTTCCGCTAATCTAATTCTTTTTGATTACAGAGGCTACGGCGAAAGTACTGGCTCACCAAGCGTTGATGGTCTTTTTACAGATTCACAAACTATTATTGATTTTGCTGAAGATAAGGGCATTAAGGACCTCGTATTTTACGGACATTCTATGGGTTCTTTTGTTGCAACGGAAATGGCTTTGTCAAATAATCCCATTGGTCTGATATTAGAAGGACCTATCACGAACCTGGAAAATTGGACATCAGGACTAGTACCGGTTTTACTAAGACCTTTCATTCGATTTAGGTTCGATGATGAACTTTCAAATCAAAACAACGTTGAAAGAATAAGAAAATGGGATGATCCACTCCTTATTTTAGCAGGATCACAAGATGAGATAACCCCCAAAAGAATGGCTAAAAAATTATATGATGAATCACCTTCATCTAAAAAAAAATTAAATATAGTAAAAGGTGGTTCGCATAATGATTTACCATTATTTGATTCATTTATACACTCTATAACCGAGTTTATGAGCACTCTTAACCCGAATTATTCACGAAAGCATGAAATTTAAATCTTATACTATTAAAAATATTGTATATAGAAAAATACTACACTCACTCAAATTTGGGTGTGGTTTAAATGCTGCAAAATTTTCATGCTAGCTGCGTTGAAGTTGAAAAAGTCATGCTCAGGGTACTTAGGTACCCTTCCGTTGATTTTCCACCTTCGCCTTGCTATCAAGAAAATTTTTTGGTGAATAATCCGGGATAACTCTATAGGGTACTAAAGCTTGTAAAAATTATAAATTAGAATCAGGTTGTTAAAGTGATTAACCGGCTTAA
>PXCK01000164.1 GCA_003566635.1 Balneolia bacterium
GATTAAATTCAATACCTGTTTGTTTAAGCTTGTGTCTTGTTCCATAACAACAAGGTAACCCTTTTTCCTTCAACCCAGCACCTCAAAATAAAAACCTGCCTCGGTTTTGAAAAGCATTCATTTTGAGGTGCTGTAACAGTGTAAATACTTCAACTAAACGAAGCCACCTTGAATCGGATTAACTGCATAAAATACTCTCCAACCATCTATCTTCTACCTATTATTCTGTAAGCTATTAGAAATTAATATGCGTCCTTCTGCTGGCGATATTTTTTTTACAGTTACTTCTTCACTTTGATGAAATTAATCTGCGGCAATCTGCTGCCTGCCTCAATTTAGGGAGGTAAATCTGCTTATTCAGTGGTAAAATGACCAAAAGACTTACAAGCAAACATCTCATTTATCGAATTCTAGTTAATTTTGAAGCATAACAATATGACCAAATACTCGGCTGCTCCGCAACATCTATTTAGATATTGATGGTTTGTTTAGTGTTACTTTTTCTAAGGCTTTTTTTCTTTACTAATAGATCAACATCTGTTTCGCTGTAGCAAGCTAGGTTTAATCCTTATTTTTTAAACTACTGGGACTCAGAGTCACAGAAAAGTTATCAGCCCAAACCGATATTGCTTTTCCATTCTGACTTTATATTTCCTGTTAGTAACCCTCATTTAATACTTGTCATCAATTATTAATTACACCCCTGTTGGATGAATCTCTAGAGAGCAAATAGTATATTAGGGTATTAGTTATTATTAATGAATTGGAGATGTATTATGTCACTATTAGATGGAAAGAAAGTTTTAATATTTGTCGGTGATATCTACGAAGACCTGGAGTTATGGTATCCGAAAGTAAGACTTGAAGAGGAAGGCGCAAAAATAACATTAGCCGGTCCTGATGCAGGCACTATATATAAAGGTAAAAACGGATACCCTTGTAAGTCCGATGTTTCTTATATGAATGTAGAAGCATCAGATTTTGACGCCTTGGTGATTCCGGGTGGTTTTATGCCTGATAAACTAAGAAGAGACCCTAAAGTTTTGGAAATCACTCGTAATTTTGACAATCAGGGAAAGCTAATAGCATTTATTTGCCACGCCGGTTGGATTCCTATATCCGCAAAAATAGTAAAAGGCAGGAAACTGACTTCCGTTAATGCCATTAAAGATGATTTAGAAAATGCAGGAGCCATTTGGACTGATGAACCAGTCGTAGTAGACGAGAACTTCATATCATCGCGAACACCGGTTGATCTTGGTCATTTTATGAAAGCGATTATTGAGTATTTGAAATAAGAGTCGATAGCAATTTGAGATAAAAGGTACTTGAAAGCTTATGAATTCATGATTTCTTTGAGGTAAGCTTCATTTATTAAAATCTCTAACTGTCCAAGTAAGGGATTCCCCATTCCTACTCCCCTAACTTCTTTGCCATAGTCTTTCCTAATTCCATTCCAATGGCAATTCCCATTCCGGCTAGTCCGGCGGAGCAGTAGATACCGGGTTTTATTTGCTCACACACAGGTGTCTTGGTTTTTCCGAATCCCATTACACCTGTCCATTCTAAATCAATTTCCCAGCCTTGCTCGAGTTTTAGAAATTCATTTGAAAAATCAATCAGCCAATTTTTGATTTTGGGGTTGATTTCATTTAATGACGATTCCTCCCCTGCTTTATCAACGTGCCTTGCGCCTCCAATTAGCATGCGGTTGTCTTCCAAATCTCGAAAGTATAAATAGCCTCTATTATAGTGGCATGTACCCTTCCATTTTACCTCTTTCATGGGTTTGGTTACAAAAACATATCCACGAGCCGGCTTTATATCCGATTCTTCAATTAGTGAATTTGTGAAGCCGTTAGTGGCAAGCAATACCTTTTCACAGCTAAGCACCAATCCATCATCCAACACTACTTTGCCGGTATCAACCATTTGGACCGGGCTATTCCACCTCACTTCAACTCCAGTATCTTGCACTTTTTTAAGTAATGTTTGCATTAACATGCCGCTATTGATATACCCTTCAAGTGGATTAAAAATGGCATCATATCCATTATATCGGGTGATTTTGTATGAATTTGCCACACCTGACACAGTTTCAACCCATTCGTTAAATAAAGGCAAATTATCACAGCTTTCCCGAAAATGATGCTCGTCATCAAATATCTCGTATCCTCCGGTCATGTTGAACCCGATATTCTCTTCGCCTAAAACGGATTTCAACAAAGCAAGACCTTCAAATCGTCTCCTTAACCTATCATATACCTCGTCTTTGGTTTCGTTGTGTAAATCATCAACTAATTCACCGGCACTTCCAAAACATGCAAAACCTGCATTTCTTCCCGTAGCACCGGTTGGCCAAAATCCTCTATCGAGAATCAAAACTCTATGATCAGGATTTCTTTCTTTATAAAATAAAGCCGTTGACAAACCTGTTATACCTGACCCTACTATAATTAAATCGTAGGGTTTAGCGAGTACGGTTTTTTCCCACCAAGATCGTTGATTAATATTCTTAAACGTCATTATTCTGCGACTGCTTTAGGATTCATAGCAACTGATGCCATCAGGGCTGAACCGTATAGCAGGCATTCTTCATCAACATTATATTTTGGATGATGCCACGAATATTGACTGTCGGCTTTTGGGCTTCCCGAACCAAGCAAGAAAAAGGCACCCGGGAAATGTTCCAAATAAAACGCAAAGTCTTCCCCACCCATTACCGGTTCGGGCATCCATAAAATGGATTCTTCCCCAAAAAGCTGTTGGGCAGAATCGGTAATTGCATCCACAGCCCAGGGTGTATTTACGACCGCCGGATAACCTTCATCATATTTAAACTCATACGTACCGCCGGCAGCTTCTGTAATTCCTTTGGCAATTTCCTCAATCCTTTTTGCCATAAAATGCGCTGTTTCCTGACTAAATGATCGGATGGTTCCAAGCATGGATACTTTTTCAGGAATTACGTTACATGCAGTTCCACCGGTAATTTTTCCGACAGTTACAACAACCGGTTCAAGTGGATTGATATTTCGACTTCTTATTGTTTGCAAAGCAGAAATTACCTGAGATGCCGTGACAATTGGATCAACAGCTAAATGTGGAGCAGCAGCATGACCGCCCTTGCCAATAATATCAAGGCTAAACTCATCCGGTCGCGCCATTGCATTTCCATAAATCCCTCCAATTTTCCCGGGCGCATATTGCGGACTTGTATGCAATCCATAAATAGATTGTACACCTAATTTTTGGAGAATACCTGATTCGCTTATTAATCTGCCACCTCCGGGTAGTTTCTCCTCTCCCGGCTGGAAAATCAAAACAACAGTACCTTCAATTTCATCCTTAAGGTTGGATAAAATTTTGGCAGTCCCTAACAAGTTTGCTGTGTGTGCATCGTGACCACAACAATGGGCGGCTCCCTCATTTTCTGACATGAATTCAGCTTTTGCATCTCCGAATTCTTCCATCGCAAGAGCATCAATATCAGCACGAAGTGCAACAACCCGATCAGACTTTTTGCCACCTTTTATTACACCAATGCACCCTGTTTCAATTGGGCGGTGAGTTTCTATTCCTAATTTTTCAAGCTCAAGCAGTATAAACTCCGTTGTTTTGTACTCTTTGTAGCTAACTTCGGGGTTTCTGTGCAAGTGTCTTCGAATTGCCACCATTTCCGGGTGATATTCTTTGGCAAGTTGGTTAATGCGTTGATGTACAGAATTTTGCGTCATGAATTTTGGGAGATTAGAACGAATAAATGAGTGATTATTGTTATCGAATCAATATGACAATTTAAACGATAATCTATACTAATGAAAGATTTTGATTTACACATACAAACGCGCCTTATTTTTGGTTCCAATAAAGAAAAAACTTTTTTTGAGACCGTAAAAAATATATCTGATAATGTATTTGTTGTAATTGGGGGCGGAAGTGTAAAGCGCCTTGGGTATTTAGACAGAGTTTTACAGCAACTTCAAAAGGTTGGGTGTACCTATGAAGTTTTTGAAGGAATTGAACCTAATCCCACAACTCAAACCATCACAAAGGCAACCCAAAAAGCAACAAATTTCAATACCGGGTTAATTCTCGCGCTTGGGGGCGGGTCAGTTATGGATGCTTCAAAAGCTATAGCAGGATTGGTTTTTGCCGGAGAAGATGACATTTGGCCTTATGTTTTGGGCGGTGAAAAAGTTGGCAAGTTAAAGGGTTGCATTCCTGTTGCAGCAATTCCAACTACAGCTGCTACTGCATCGGAGGTTACACCTTATGCTGTAATTTCGAATCCTGACACCAATGGCAAAGCACCTATTGGATATCCATTTATGCGGCCAACTGTATCATGGTTGAACCCGGAGTTTACTTACGAACTCCCTCCTGTGGTTACACGAGACGGTGCTTCGGATATTATGAGCCATGTTCTGGAAAATTATCTTTTGGGTGGTAATCAGTCTCCATTGGCTGATCGATATTCTGAAGGTGTTCTACAAACGGTGATGGAAACGTTACCTGCGGTTATAGCCGATCCTGATAATTATGAGCTTAGAAGTCGAATGCTTTGGGCATCGAATTTGGCTTTAAACGGATATCAACAAGCCGGACGTGAACCTTCGGGATTTATTCTCCACGCAATGGAACATGCCATTAGCGGATTTTATCCGGGAATTGCACACGGGCGCGGTTTGGCTACATTGTACCCCGCTTATTTCCGTTGGTTATGGAAGAATGATAGATGCAGAGACAGGCTAGCACAACTTGGAGACAGGTTATTTGGAATCGATAATTCTGATATTTCTCAGGCTTCGCTTGCATTTATTACCGAGTTTGAAAACTGGCTGAAGAATAACTCTCTGTATCAGGGTTTGTCTGATTTGGGTGTTTCAGATGATTCTTTTGAAGCTATTGCGAAATATACTGTTACAACTTACGGCAACGGCAAGGAGTTACAGGCTAAAGGCTCACTCAATCAGAATGACATAGTTGAGATCTTTAAACTTACTGAAAGGGCTGTAAAAGCTGAAGTAACATTATAGTCTTATACTATTTGTTACTTCAATATTTCTCATTAAGGCGCAAAACCTCTAAGGTTTAAACTATTGTAGACCAGTATTTTAGATTTTAACCTGCAATACTATTGCGCCTATTTTCTTTGCGAGAAACGAAAAACGTACCAAGACAAATTCAGGTTAATTCAACCAC
>PXCK01000142.1 GCA_003566635.1 Balneolia bacterium
ATTATACTAGAGCAAGCAGTATGTTTGTTGGCTCTTCAATAGGGGGATTTTTAAACGAAGCAACGCACTGGTTCTCGTCAAGAGAAGGATTCCCATGTGTTTACTCAATAAGAGATAGAACGGGAGGAACATGTGGAGGTGTAGATTTTCCTTTGGAATTCACAGACTTAGATATAATATTTAACAAAATAGCAGCAAGCTTTGGACCATACTCGCAAAAACAAAAAACAAACTTTGAAAGAGAAACATTTGCAAGCGGTGCTAATAGAGATGGTTTTACAATAACGCTACCAAGAGACTAAAAACAAAAAAGCCCTCAAGCGAGGGCTTTTTTTTTGGATGAAATTTCACCCAATCTTATGTGCAATTTTAATTACGTCAGACAACACTACCTGAGCTGTTACTTCCTTACCGGCTCCCGGGCCTTGAATAATCAGGGGTGAATTCTTATAGACATCCGAATAAATTACGATTTGGTTGTCGGTGCCTTTTAGACTTCCAAAGGGGGATTCTTTTGGAAAGCTATTTACCCCAACTGATATGTTGCCGTTATCAAGTTTGCCCGAATATCTCAATACTTCACCATTAGCTTTGGCATGGTCTATTTTTTCTTTCCAATAGTCGTCATATTGTGAAAGCCCCTCTAAAAACTCCTCAACACTGCAATCTTTTAAAGTATCCGGTGTCTGATTTTCTGCCGTGAAATCAGTCCTTTCAATTTTTAAACCTGATTCACGTGCCAAAATCAAAAACTTCCGTGCAACATCTTCACCCGATAAATCATCTCTTGGATCGGGTTCCGAATAACCATATTCTAAAGCACTTTTAACGGCTTTACTAAACGGAACTCCATTCTCAAGACATTCAAATATATAGGTCATCGTACCGGACACTACGCCTACAATTTTGGTTATTTCATCTCCCGTTTCACGCAGTTGTTTAATGGTTGAAAGTACCGGTAAACCTGCCCCTACGGTTCCCTCATAGCAATAATGGGCAGGTTTATCGGTTTTTGTAATGGCTTCATAAAATGCCTGATTTTTGGTATTGGCTATCTTACCCGGTGTCACGATATGAATACCGTCATTCAATAAATCATCATAGAAATCTGCAATTTTACCACAACCCGTACAATCAACAAAAATCAAATTATCACCACTTGATTTAAGCCTTTCAATGATTTTATTCCAATCTGTTGCTTCAGTTTCTTCTATATAGCCGGCATAGCTTTGTTTAGTTAGCGGACTTACTTTCCACTTTGTGAAGCGGGTATTGCATGAGCCAACCACTTGTATTTTTAAGGTAGGGTGATTGAATTTTTGCAGTTGATTTAAAAGCTCGCGACCTACAGTGCCTGTTCCTGCCAAAAAAAGATTAATGAGTTTTTTTTCAACTACCTGTTTCGGTTTTGAAAATGTGTTTATGGTAGATTGACTTAAATAGTCATCTGATGTGGATTTATGTAGAGCGTAATTAAACATGTTGAAGGTTAATTTCTTGTTTAAATTGCGTTAAGATTGAGTTTAAGCGGTCAAATTCAACTAAAAAACCATCATGACCGTAAATGGTATCGATCTCCTGATAAAGACAATCGGGCAAATACTTTGCTATTAACTTCTGTTCGGCAACAGGGTAGAGTAAGTCGGATGAAACCCCAATTACCAAAAACTTGGTTCGACAATTGGAAAGCGCTGTTTCTATAGAGCCACGATCTCTTCCAACATCATGCAAATCCATAGCTTGCGTTAGCCGAACATAGCTAAGCGGATCAAAGCGTTTTACTAACTTTTCGCCTTGATAATTTAGGTATGAATTAACATCAGCTGGGTTTTGGCTCCCGTTATTACCACTGAAACGCTGACTGTATAATTCATGAGAGCGATAGGTAATCATGCCCATCATACGAGCAGCTTTTAAACCAGCTTTAGGAGGATCATTAGGGTCGTAATCACCATTATTCCACTTGGAATCGGCATAGATGGCTGCCCGCTGAGCTTCGCTAATACCAATAGCCCAGGCTTCGTGTCTTGCAGGGGCAGAAATAACAACCGAAGATTTTACTCTTGGGTCGATGATTGCCCATTCTAAGGCTTGCATGCCCCCCATAGATGCGCCAATAACACTTTTGATACTTGTTATTCCAAGGTGGTCAATCAGGTGAATTTGCGCATGAACAAAATCACGGATGGTTAAAATCGGGAAATCCGAGCCGTATTTAGATCCGGTTTCCGGGTTGATGGAGTTTGGTCCGGTACTACCATAGCAACTTCCGGGTACATTGATGCAAATAACAAAATCTTCATCCAAGTTGATGAATCCTACTTGTTGAAAAAGCCCGTGAAACCACTTTTCGGCATCGGCATGGCCGGTGAGAGCATGACAAATGACGATTACGTTTGATTTGTCTGAATTTAACGTACCCCAGGTTTTGTAGTTTAGCATGAGGGAAGGAAAAACGAATCCGTTCTCACACTCAAATGGTGTAGTAAGCTCAAAGTTTTTGGTTCCGGGTATTTTCATAGTTTTAAAAACAGCGGGGGTGTTCAGGCCCCCGCCATTGTTAGGGATTTATATTAAGCAGGGTTCAAATCAATTAGAGGGTAAAACCTTTCTTGGTGAATAATTCGGATTATGCTGGGATTAAACTATGTTTAAAAGCTTCTTCAAAATCTTCGAGGATATCATCGATATGTTCAATACCAACAGATACCCGAATTAGATCCGGAGTTACTCCGCTTGCAATTTGTTCTTGTGGTGATAATTGTTGATGCGTTGTAGAAGCAGGGTGAATTACCAAAGTTTTAGCATCGCCTACGTTTGCAAGATGACTTGCCAGCTTTAGATTTTCGATGAATGATTTGGCTGATTCAAACCCGCCGTTTACACCAAAAGTTAGCACAGCACCAAACTTACCGTCATTCAAATATTTTTTGGCTCTTTCATGATGCGGATGAGATTCTAAGCCGGCATAGTTAACCCATGAAACGGCTTCATTTTTCTCTAACCATTTAGCGAGATTTAAAGCGTTTTCGCAATGGCGCTCAACTCTAAGCGATAAAGTCTCCAAGCCTTGAATTAGAAGGAAACTGTTGAATGGTGACTGAGCAGGGCCAAAATCACGCAATCCTTCAACCCGGGCACGAATGGCGAATGCAATATTACCGAAGGGGCCTTCGTCTCCGAAAACTTCCCAAAAATTCAATCCATGATATCCGGGTGAGGGCTCGCTGAAAAGTGGGAATTTGCCATTACCCCAGTTGAAATTTCCGGCATCAATCAATACACCTCCGACTGATGTTCCATGTCCGCCAATCCATTTAGTAGCAGATTCAACTACAATATTAGCACCGTGCTTAATTGGGCTACCGATTGCACCACCTGCACCAAAAGTATTGTCAACGATTAATGGGATTCCGTGTTTTTGTGCAACTTTGCTTAAGCCCTCAAAATCAGGAATGGTATTTTTAGGGTTACTGATTGTCTCAAGGTAGATAGCTTTTGTGTTTTCATCTATTTGAGATTCAAAATTAGCAGCCTGATCACTGTCAACAAATTTTACGTTGATACCAAGACGTGGTAGAGAAACTTTGAACTGATTGTAAGTTCCACCATAAAGATTGCTTGCAGCCACAATGTTATCACCGGATTGAGCAATAGTAGCAATGGCGAGGAATTGAGCAGCCTGACCGGATGAAGTAGCAACTGCAGCAACACCGCCTTCAAGAGCAGCAATACGCTTTTCGAAAACATCGGTTGTCGGGTTCATGATTCGACTGTAAATATTGCCAAAATCTTTTAAAGCGAACAGATTGGCTGCATGTTCGGTATCATCAAACACATAAGAGGTTGTTTGATAGATTGGGACGGCACGTGAATTAGTGGTGCCATCGGGTTCCTGACCTGCATGAAGTTGCAAGGTTTCAAATTTTAGGTTTCTTTTATCTAATGAGTTGCTCATAGCGTTAGTTGTTTGATTGTTAGGATTTGTCTCTGATTAAAAATTGATGATCGGCTTTTATGCATCTCTTTTGCACAAAAGTAATTCCAAGTTCTTTGCTTCTTTTGTCCAGCTCCGGATGCGTGCCGGTTCCAAGTTGCAGCCATATTGCTGAAGGAGAGAGGTTTATAGCCTCTTCAAATACAGTAGGAATATCTTCAGGGCGGCGAAAACCGTTAACAACATCTATTTTGACCGGAATATCACCTAAAGAGGCATAGCATTTCTCACCTAAAATTTCGTCGGCTGTTGGGTTAACAGGAAAAATTGTATATCCGGCCTTCTTTAAATATTTGCCAACGAAATAGCTAACCTTAGTCGGATTTTTTGAGATACCGACTATGGCTATATTTTTTACCGAACCAAGCCAATTGGCTATAGTGTTCGTCTCGTTTGCCAAGTCATCAGTGGCAAACATCTTTTTTTCGTACCAGTCATTGAATGTTGACTTCATCTTAAAAATTGAAAGTGTTAAGTAAATAAAAAAAGCCTCTTCCGAAAAGATTCAGAAGAGGCTTATTGAAAAAATGTATCTAAACACTAATACAAGTGAAGTCTTCTCTCATCTTTCCCGAAGTAAAAAAACGGGCAGGAGTTAGCACCTGACTTTCGGGGTTAACCGAAACGGTTGCTAAGGTGTCATAGGGCCTGATCCCTCGACCTTTCTTGATAAGAAATTCAAAACTATAAAAAAGAACTTGCAACAGTCCGTTGCGTATTGGTTGTAAAACTATGAATTATTAAAATAGCTGTCAAGGTTTATTTTTTCTTGCATTAAAAACTTTTGTGAATTGTTATAACCGTCTGCTCTGTGAAGTTCTTGAAACAATAGGTACACACAGGTTGTATGTAATTAAGAAATAAGTAAATAAAAAAGTTACATTACTGTATTCATAAAAGGGAAAAACACTTTAAGATTCATCTATGTGTAAGTTAAGGAGACACTAATCGGCCTTATTTAAATAGAGGAAAAAGAAAGCTCGGGTGACACAGCGATCAGAAACAATCACTCCGTGTACTGTTGTTGAATTAGCTTTAAGGGATATGGAACTTTGATTATTTCCGCTGTGGCACAACAGCTTTCCCTCTATTTAAATACAGCCGTGATTTTTGGTTACTTTTTATCTAGAAAAAGTAACACTAA
>PXCK01000014.1 GCA_003566635.1 Balneolia bacterium
AAAATAGCATTACCGGTTAAAAAACGACCTTGGATGGATGGGATTTTCTCAGATATACGTAATCTAAGCCCGCCATTTACCTATTCTAATGAATAATCCGGGTTTAAATAATGGGCTAAAGCATGTAAATCGTAACCGTGCCATTTGTCATCTGCATAGACTGCCAAACCTTCATTAATCCAAGAATCTGTTCGCCCCCATTCATGAAAAGCAACAACATGTAAAAGTTCATGTGAAGAGGCTGAGTTTAAAGTCTCAGACAAAATTTCTATATATAAACGATGTCTTGGAAAAGCAATTCCATTCGTTTCCCACCCTATTAGTTTTTTCATTTTATCTCTGGAAGAAACTACAAACTGATGAAAAATTGGTCCTTCATAGACTTCAATTCCCAAAAGTAAACTTACACGATTAAGAGCATACTCCGAATTCTTTTTGAGCCATTCAACTTGTTCTTGTGCATAAGAACTCCTTTCAACATAAATCGAAAAATTATCGATTTCATACTCTACCCAATCAAAACCCGGTCGGTTCAGCAGAATGTTTACACTGGCCTGCAGAGTGTTTTCACTAGGACTGATTAGTAT
Organism: Balneolia bacterium; assembly: GCA_003566635.1. Classification (GTDB taxonomy): domain Bacteria; phylum Bacteroidota; class Rhodothermia; order Balneolales; family Cyclonatronaceae; genus PXCK01. Next base: position 588 of record PXCK01000014.1, read on the forward strand.
AATTTTACCGCAAGACGAAAAGAAAAGAAGAAGAATGATTGTTAAGACTTTATTAATTATTTGGGTAGTCTTAGCAGTTTTCATTAGAAACATAACAAGAAGTTGTATAATCGCTATTAGCTTTCACAATGCAATATGTAATAAAAAGTATCACTTTTGTTACTAATACTACTAAAAGCATCAGGGTTTTCGCCTATTGTTTGAAACAAATTTTTACTTACTGTTTCGTTCTATTATATTAATTTAATCACATTTTATCAACGATCAACAAATCTTTGCGATTTTTTAGTTCTTGACAACTGAGCAGCATATTCAAGACAAGCCAAAAGGTCTTCCCTTTCCAAATCCGGGTAATCTTCAAGAATTTCATCAATGCTCATATCAGATGCCAATAAATCAAGCATTGCATCAACCGGATACCTTAGACCACGTATAGTAGGTTTACCATCACAAATGTCAGGTTTCTTACTAATTCTATTTAATAAACTTCTACTCATAAATCTTCTTTACATTTTAGCGCAATGTACGTTTCAATCAACGACCAACAAGATTTTAACGTATTTTACTATATCAGACTTAAGAAATGGAGTATTTGACACTATTTTTGACCGACTGGTTTGACACCAGATTCTTTAATTTTCTGTTCCATATAGTTTAAAAACTCTTTATAAGACATATTTTCAGTCTCTGAACTTATTTTTTTTCGAATATCACGCTGAATCCTTACAGCGTCAAATGTTTTTTCTTTAATCGTTTTCATATCTTAAAAGGTCTTTAGGGCTTCTAATTTCGAGAATATGATATCCCATTTTCATATTAACGGAGTTATATCCTTTTATTCTCTCTAAATTCACTATATGTTTAAAATTCCAGCTTGCGAGAACGTCAACCTTATAAAGGGTTGCAAGGGCAATATGCCTGCAATCTTCAAGGCTTGTTTTTCCGACAACTTTTTCTTCTATATAAGCATTAGCCAATTCTATTGCTTCTTCAGATAGTTTAATCCTCTCAAAATTCTCAGATGGATACCTATGCAATAATTGTTTTACTTTTTCTGGAGCAAAAGACAGCTCCAAATCAAGTAAATCAGACACAACAAAAATTATCTCATCTTTCTCAAATCGGTTAAATAATTGCCTTGTTGGTTCCTCAAACTCTTCGTCGAAGTATCCGCCAACAACTGAAGTATCAATATAAATTCTCTGTTTCATATTACGAATATAGTAAGATTTGTTATTTAATCATCTTTCTAGTCCTTATGTTGAAGGGCTGAAAGGAAACCGATTCAATAATCGCAACATGATTTAACCTCCACCTTACTAGTGACGCAAATCACAGTGTCACAGCGAAGACTAACTAAAATCCTTCTTTCAAAAAACCTACTTATTCATCTTCGCCCAGGTATCTCTTAAGCCAACCGTTTGGTTATAAACAAGTTTTTCCGGAGTGGATGTTTGATCCGGGTAGTAGTACCCTTTTCGCATAAACTGATAGTGTCGAGGAGAGCTGAACGTTTCCGCATCCGTTTTTAGCTCCGGTTCGGCATAGGCATTCGTTATTACGTGCAAGCTGTCTGGATTGATGTAATCTTTAAAATCGCCCTCTTCGTCTGCCGGGTTATTAACTTTGAACAAACGGTCGTATTGGTGCACCTCAACCGGAACAGCATGACTTACGCTTACCCAATGAAGCGTTCCTTTTGCTTTAATACCGGATGTATCCTGACCGCTTCGGCTATCTGGGTGATAGGTACAATGCACCTCCACAACTTCGCCGGCTTCGTTCTTAACCACATCATCGCAGGTAATAATGAAGGCGCTCTTCAAACGAACATTTCGTCCGACAGATAAACGGAAAAACTTTTTGGGTGCATTTTCCATGAAATCATCTTTTTCAATCCAAAGCTCGCGACCAAATGGCATTTTACGCTCGCCATCTTCCGGGTTCTCGGGATTGTTCTCGCTTTCAAGCAGTTCAACCTTATCGGCATCCCAATTGGTGATAACCAGTTTCAAAGGATTCAAAACGACCATACGTCTCAACGCATGTTTATTTAAGTCTTCGCGGGCACAAAATTCCAAAAGTGAAACATCAATCACGTTTTCTCTTTTAGCTACACCAATACGCTTGCAAAACTCACGAATAGCTGCAGGCGTGTAACCTCGTCTTCTCAAGCCGGAAATGGTCGGCATTCTTGGATCATCCCAACCGTTAACATGACCATCATCTACCAGTTGAAGCAATTTACGCTTGCTCATTACGGTGTATGAAAGGTTTAGGCGTGCGAATTCGTATTGTTTGGAGGGAAAGATTTCCAGTTTTTCGATAAACCAATTATAAAGCTCGCGGTGGGGCATAAACTCAAGCGTACATATTGAATGGGTGATGTTTTCAATAGCATCACTTTGACCATGAGCAAAGTCATAGGTCGGGTATATGCACCATTTATCGCCCGTATGATGGTGCTTAACATGTTTAATTCGGTAGATTACCGGATCACGCATAAGCATATTGGGAGATGCCATGTCAATCTTGGCACGGAGGATACAATGACCATCAGGGAATTCCCCCGAGCGCATTTTGTTGAACAAAGCTTCATTTTCTTCCGGAGTGCGATTTCTGTAAGGACTGTTTGTACCCGGTGATGTAGGCGTACCTTTAAGGGCAGCAATTTCCTCAGATGATGAATCATCAACATAAGCAAGACCGTCCCGAATCAATTTTAAGGCGAATTGATAAAGCTGCTCGAAATAGTCGCTTGTATATAACTCGTCTTTCCATTCAAACCCAAGCCATTTTACATCATTCTTGATGCTTTCAACATATTCTACCGATTCCGTAACGGGATTGGTATCGTCAAAACGAAGGTTGGTTTCACCCTTATATTTTTCGGCTAACCCAAAATTAACGTGTATAGACTTCGCATGACCAATGTGCAAATACCCGTTTGGTTCAGGTGGGAATCGGGTAAGAATGGAAGTATGGCGCCCTTCTTGCAGATCTTTGTCAATTATTTCTTCCAGAAAATTTTTTGATTCTTTTTCTTCAGCCGGATTGTTTGACATGGATAATAGTTTTAATAGTTCAATTTCGTGCTAAATTTTTATGTGATGAAATATACCACTATTTGAACTCAATATTATTGTGGTACGGATGCCCTTTATCCCGGGTTATACCTTCTAAAATTATTCCGACTATATCTTCGCACCCAGTAATTGGTAAAAAGTTCAAAAAGTTAAAATGCTACGAACTTTTGACGCACGTAGAACCGTTTATCAATAGTCGGGATTATTGAACTATTCTGCTTATATTTCACAAAAAAGCGGTTCCAGTCAGTATTTGATTGCGTCATTGAGACCAAAAAAACCCGCATACTCACTCTTTTTCAAGATTATAAATTAAACTATCGTAAACCTATATGAATATCGAAAGTATTACAAGACAAACTCTTGGTTTTGATTTGAACGAAGACCAACAGTTGATTAAAGAAAGTATTAAAGCATTTGTGGAGCAACGAGTTGCCCCAACCGTTGCAGAAAGAGACGAAGCCTGTGAATTCCCACATGATATTGTAAATGAATTAGCTGATATGGGTATGATGGGTATTTATCATCCTGAAGAATTTGGTGGAGGCGGTGCCGATGCTGTTAGTTTTGCGCTTACCTTAGAAGAAATCGGCAGGTGGGATGCTTCTCTTGCCTTAACTGTTGCCTCTCATACCTCTTTATGTTCGGCTCATATTGAATTGGCCGGAAACCAAGCTCAAAAAGAAAAATATTTGACGCAGCTTACATCAGGCAAAGCTCTTGGTGCATGGGCACTTACAGAGCCTGGTTCCGGTAGTGATGCATCAAATATGAAAACCACAGCTGTAAAAGATGGTAACAACTGGATTCTGAATGGGGCAAAAATATTTATTACACAAGGTTCTGTTGGTAGCATTTATGTTGTGCTTGCAGTTACTGACCGTTCTCAGGGAGCCAAAGGCGTAACAGCTTTTATTCTTGAAAAAGGGATGAAGGGGTTTAGTCACGGACCGAAGTTGAAAAAACTTGGTATGAATTCATCAGACACTTGTGAAATTTATATGGAGGATGTGGTTGTGCCGGATGAAAATCGACTGGGTGAGCTTGGGCACGGATTTATTGATACCATGAAAATTCTTGATGGCGGCAGAATTGGTATTGGTGCAATAGCTGTTGGTATTGCGAGAGGAGCCTACGAAGAGTCGGTAAAATATGCACAAGAGCGTTCGCAATTTGGTAAACCGATAGCTAAAAATCAGGCAATATCATGGAAAATTGTGAACATGGGCGTGAATATTGAAGCAGCTCGTCTGCTTGTATTAAAAGCAGCATGGCTAAAGGATAGTGGACGTTCGTATACCAAAGAAGCATCCATCGCAAAACTATTTGCATCGGAAATGTGTACGCAAGCGTGTTTAGATGCCATTCAAATTCATGGTGGATATGGTTACACTAAAGAGTATCATGTAGAACGGTTTTTACGTGATGCCAAACTACTCGAAATTGGCGAAGGTACAAGCGAAGTACAGCGAATGGTACTTTCACGACATATGATTAAGTAGAAAAGATATTTGATTCAAAAAAGACAAAACCTCGCTTTCAGTAAGAAGGCGAGGTTTTTTTGTGAAAGAATTTTTTTGTGAATAATTTGGGATAAACTCACCTCAATTCATTCCTCAATCTACTACTGCTGCTTCCGGAACTCCGGCTCGGTTCCTCGTCTTCGATTTTAATCTTATGGGAACTGCCAAATGATTTTGAACGTCGCTTATAGTTGTTTTCTTTGGCAAGTTCTTCGAAAAAATCACTGATTTCATCGGCAAGCTCACTTAGCTCTTGTTCTTGCTCACTTATTGATCTTCGGAATATGGAGGGTAAAGGGTATAAAAACAGGGAAAGAATGAATCCTGCAAGAATTCCGTATAAAACGGCATCAAAAACAAAATAACCTAACAAACCACCACCAACTATCATAAAAGGAGACGGTATTAACATTTGTGTTTCGGTTAACCCCCAGGTTGACCATTCGTTGGTTCTGCTAAAACGAATTCTGGTTCGCTCTCCCCGTTCTTGTAAAAAAACTCTGGTCGTGTAGTGGCCGCCGGAATCGGTATAAATCCATTCTGTAGTTTTTTGGGTTTCTTTAACACGGGCTTTGCCTTCATAGCTTTCAAATAAATTATCCCACCAATTTGCACTTTTGTTAACACTAAACCGATTATTCAATTCACTGAGCAACATTTCAATTTGTTCGGAATCTAAAGTGCCATCAACCCAGCGCTCTATAATGATTTCATCATTTCTAAGCTTCGTTTTACCACGGTTCTTTGGTCTGTCGGAGGCCTTGCCATCCAATTCGTTGGCAGCAATTTCCAATAGTTGTGGATCAATACCTGTGTCGGCTACAATTTCTTCCAATTCGTTTAATGTAAGTCCGGCTTTATTTTTGTCCTTGCTGTTTTGCTTTGAGCCTAACTCAACGGCACGGCGAATAATTTGATTAATTTCTTCTGAACTGTAAATTCTTTCTTTCATTGCTAAAAGAGATATTGTAAAATAAAGGTTGATGTGTGACCACTACCGGTACAAACACAAATGGACATAACTCAAAAGCGTACTACGAGAAACAATACGAAATGTTTGCCAAAATTATCTGCTTAGAATCGTAAATTAAGCTTTAAACTATGAGTAATATGTATATATGAGGAATGCTAAGGAGAATAATCCGGGTAAGCATCTTAATTAACAAAATAAACTAACACAATAGTATGTATTTCAGCTCCACAGATGATAGTATTGAACTATCCCGAATAAAATCAGATATAGAATTCCTGAGAAATTGTTTTACTGAATCTCTGCGTAGCTTGGGGGAAAATCAGGTAGCGGACGGAATTGAAGGCAAGATCGACTTCTTCGATAATCCCGAAAAACTTACCAAGGCTTTTTAGTTGTACTTTCAGTTCGTGAACATTGTTGAAGAAAACGCATCGGTACAATTGAGAAGAAAGCTCGAAAATGAGCACGGGTTGTCACGAATTTCCGGTTTGTGGGGTCGTACCCTCAAAGATTTAGCTACTAACGGAGTTGACGAAAAAGAGATTTTAAGTGTGTTACCCAAAACCAAAATCGAACCTGTTTTAACCGCTCATCCAACCGAGTCTAAACGATCTACGGTAATTGATCAGCTACGTGCCATTTATCTGTTAATGGTGAAGCGGGAAAACCCAATTTGGACTGAAGCCGAAAAACAGCAGATTAAGGATGAAATTATAGCAGCCATGCAACGGCTTTGGTTTACCGGTCAGGTTTTCCTTCAAAAGCCTACCCTGGCCGATGAAAGACGAAACGTACTTCACTACTTAAAAAACATTTTTCCAAGAGTGGTGCCGGGCTTGGATCATCGCTTGAGAGAAGCCTGGAAATACGCCGGTTTCAATCCTGATGAATTGAATGATTTAAGCAAGCTTCCTCAAATCTCATTTGGGAATTGGGTAGGCGGCGACCGGGATGGTCACCCTTTCGTTACCGATGAAGTGACCCGCGAAACTTTGCTTGAGTTTAAGAAACAAGCTTTGTTGCTCATCAAGGAAAAACTGACCGAATTAGCGCAGAAAATTAGTATTTCATCCTTTGAAATTAATCCGCCCGAATCCTTAACCAAAAGAATGGATGAATTGAAAACCCTTCTTGAGGCAGAGGGAGAATCATCCATCAAGCGTAATCCAAACGAGCCTTGGCGTCAATTTTTGAACCTGGTAATTGCACGTTTACCCATTTCAAAAGACAATCACCCGATAGACAAACCCGGGCAAGGCAATTATTACAAGCATCACTCGGAGTTATTGGATGATTTGAATTTACTGCGCTCAACCGTAGACGATGCCGGTGCCAAACATATTGGAATGCAGGATGTTGAACCCGTTCAACGATTAGTGGCAACATTCGGATTCCACCTTGCAAAAATTGATATCCGCCAAAACAGCAAGTTTCATGAGAAAGCACTGTCTCAGTTGCTTAAGGGAGCCGGAATTCCGGATGGTGAAAACTTTGCTGAATGGAGTGAGGAAAAGAAACGCGATTTTCTTAACGAAGAACTTAAAACCGGAAGGCCGTTTTTACGACACAGGTATGGTTTGGGTGATGAGTGTGATGCCGTTCTTGCCTGCTACAGAGTAGTTTACAAGTATATTTTACGATATGGATTAGATGGAATAGGTTCGTTTATAATTAGTATGACCCGCGATTTATCCGATTTATTAGTGGTTTACACGTTGGCTCGAGAAGCCGGGTTGATGCAGATGACTGATTATGGCCCGACTTGCGCAGTGCCGGTTGTACCTCTTCTGGAAACCATAGAGGATTTGGAAAAAGGTCCGGAAATACTTGATGCCTATTTGAGCCACCAAATTACCAAAGCCACACAAGCATATCGAAAGGATAACTTGGGTGAAGACCCCGTGCAACAAGTGATGGTTGGCTACAGCGACAGCAACAAAGACGGTGGGATTGTTGCCAGCCTGTGGAGTTTGTACAAAGCTGAACGGGCACTTACCGAAACCGGATTAAAGCACGGAGTTAGAATTCGATTTTTCCACGGACGTGGAGGAACCATAAGTCGAGGAGCAGGTCCAACGCACCGATTCATAGCCGGTTTGCCACCTGAATCAATTGGGGGTGATTTGCGATTAACCGAACAAGGTGAGGTAATAGCACAAAAATATGCCAACCTGGTAACGGCTCAGTACAATCTTGAGTTATTGCAAGCTGGAACTCTTGGATTAACCCTGGGCGTATTCGACAAAACAAATACACGAACCAATACCGAAGAGGGGAAAAAAGATGCCGAGCGAAAAGAAGCGCTTCAACCCATAGTAGAAAAAGTGTACAATTACAGTCTGGAGGCTTATCAAAAATTGGTACGATCAGACGATTTTATCAAATTTTATTCTCAGGCTACTCCCATTGATATCATTGAGCAAAGTAGTATTGGTTCGCGTCCGGCAAGGCGCACAGGGAAACGAACTGTTGAAGACCTCCGCGCTATACCGTGGGTATTTAGCTGGAGTCAGTCGCGCTTTTTCCTAACAGGTTGGTTTGGTGTTGGCTCGGCTCTGGAAAAGCTTAAGGAAATGAACCCTGATGAGTTTAATACGCTTCGGGAACATGCTATTCACTTTATGCCGTTGAGGTACATCATTACAAACGCGTCGTCGGCTATTGCGATTACAGATCCTGAAATCATGAAAGCCTATGCCGGATTGGTAGAAGATAAAGCGGTTGCTGATGGATGTATGGAAGTTATTATGGCCGAGTTCAATCGTACAAAAGCTATGCTTGAGGCTCTATACGGGCACGAATTACAATCCAGAAGGCCACGAATGTACACCATGATCGGATATCGTGCTGAGAGGTTGAAACCTTTACATCAACTGCAAATCAACCAATTAAAAGAATGGAGAAAACTCACTGCTGAAGGCAAGGAAGAAGATGCTAAAAAATGCCTGCCCGAAATGTTACTTGTGGTAAATGCCATTGCTGCCGGTTTAGGTACTACGGGATAACTGATTACTGATTAAGCGCCGAGTTATTTTAGAAATCAGGATTTGATTCTGTACGTGTAATTACTGTGTGATCTTCTACATTTTACTTTTTTACAGAAACCCGGACTCACTTTAGACAGGGCAAGTAGAATTAGCCCGAATTATTCACATAATTATAAGATACAATTCTTATACCTATGAAATTTTGAATTTAAACAAATTCCACACTCGCTCAAATTTGGGTGTATTTGAAATGCTACAAAATTTCCATCTTCGCCTTGCTACCAAGAAAATTTCTTGGTGTATAATCCGGGTTAGTATTTCATGAACCCTGATTCTACAAAAGGAATTTTGGTCTGAATCAATCAGTAGGCATTACGAGAGCCATCACCAGATAAATTAAAATTGGGGAACCTAAACCAAGAATTGTTGCTGTTACAAAAATAATGCGGATTATTGTTACGTCGGTATTGAAGTATTCGGCTAGTCCGCCACAAACTCCGAAAAGCATTTTATCGGTTGAAGATTTTCTTAATCGTGCCATAATTGTAAGATTTTGGTTATTGGTTTAGTTTGAAGATACGGTAAGAGAGCCGATTTGGTTTCGAAAAGTATTTGGTGTTTGTGTGGTGCGGGAATGGGGTTTTCACTTCAACCGTATCCCATCATCCTGTATCTCAAGTAATCCCGCTTTTAGTAATCCCCCAACGGCTGCTTTAAAGACTCGTTTACTCATGTGAAGGTTTGTCTTTATCACATAAGGGTCGGTTTTATCATGATATGGAAGAAATCCGCCATTTAGTTCTAGTTGTTCTTTTAGATAATCGGCACCTTCTGAAATAGCTTCATATCCCGGTTTTTGAAGGAGTAAATCGATTTTTCCGTCATCTCGGATTTGCTTTACATAGGCTTTTCCTTGCTCTCCAATTTTAACAGGTTTGAAAATCTCGTTATCATAAAGCATGCCGCTGTACTTCCCGTTTATGAGCACCCGAAATCCCATATCGGTTCTTCGGTAAGGAATAATGATTACTTCTTCCCCTTTTTCAAATGTATCGGCATCAACAACTTCATCTACAAACTTATCTATTTTGGTTGATCCTGCTATGCGGTCTGTTTCGGTATCTATATAAGCAGCAACCGGGTAGTATTTCCCTTTTATTACAGGAACAGCTTGCTCGGCATGGGCGATAAAAATATCCTTGGGCAATCCCCAGTCGGCGAAGGCACCTTTGTCTCCGGCTGCCTTGACTTTTAGGAGGGCTACCTCGCCAACCTGTATATGAGGTTTTTGGGTGGTAGCGGTTAAATGCCCGTCGTAGTCGTGGTAGACACAAACGGTTACTTCATCCCCTGCTTCCAAATTTCCGGTTGATTCTTTTTCTGATAGAAAAGCATCTCCCATATCCGTTTCGATTACATAACCGGAAGGTATTACCCTTTTAATTTTTTGAGTGGTATATCTGCCAAGAGCAGAATCTGATTCGAATTTCAAAGCCTTATTTTATTAGAACAGTTTTTATGTTTACGAACTCCCGAATACCGAGATGCGAAAGTTCACGACCATAACCGGACTCTTTGATACCACCAAATGGTAATCTTGGATCGGATTTCACAAAGTCATTTACGAAGCAACAACCGGCTTGAAGTCGTTTGGATGCAATATACTCACCTTTTTCCAAATCAGTAGTAAATACAGCAGCACCAAGTCCAAAAATGCTTTGATTTGCCAAATGTATTGCATCTTCTTCGTCTATAGCCTTGGTTATGGCTGCAACGGGTCCGAATAGTTCTTCATCAAAAGCAGGCATTCCGGGTTTGACATCAACCAATATAGAAGGTGGATAATATGCGCCGGGGCTATCAGGAACTTCACATCCAAGCGCTACTGTTGCCCCTGCTTTTATACTCCGTTTGACCTGTTCGTGTAGCTCATCGCGCAAATCAATCCGAGCCTGAGGGCCAATGTCATGTCGTTCGTCAAGCGGATCACCCATAATTTTAGCCGCCATTTTCTCTTTAAACATTTCTAAAAATCGATCATAAATGGGCGTTTCAACAATGAAGCGTTTTGCTGCTATACATGATTGACCTGCATTAATCAGCCTGCTTGTGACACAAGCTTCTACGGCTTTCTCTAAATCGGCATCTGCTAAAATTACGTAGGCATCACTCCCGCCAAGTTCCAAAACTGTTTTTTTGATATTCGCACCGGCCGTTGCGGCTACTTTTTTACCTGCGTTGATACTACCCGTAAGCGTTACGGCGGCGACGCGTTTGTCTGCTATTACAGCCTCCATTTGGGATGAACTCACACTTAAGTTCCGAAATAAATTCTCGGGTGCTCCTGCTTCAATAAACATCCGTTCTATTGCAAAAGCACTCCCTTGAACGTTTGCAGCGTGCTTTAAAATGGTAGCATTTCCGGCCATGGTTGCAGGGGCTGCAAATCGGAATACTTGCCACAGCGGGAAATTCCACGGCATGATGGCCAAAACCAAACCAAGTGGATTGTAGGATATAAAGTTTTTAGATCCCGACCCCTCCAGCGATTCATTAGCAAGAAATGCTTCACCCTTTTCGGCATAATACCGACAAACCCACGCACATTTTTCTACTTCAGCCCGGCCTTCTTTTAACACCTTGCCCATTTCCAAAGCCATCAGTTGCGCAAGGTTTTCTTTTTCGCGGAGCAGGATATCGGCCAAATTCAGCAGTACCGAAGAGCGTGTTTTAAAATCAGAAAACTCCCAATCTCTGTATGCGTTGTGTCCGGCTGTTAGTGTCTGATCGATTTTCTCAGCCGTAAACTCCTGATAGGTTTTTACTACTTTCCCGTTGTGAGGGTTTACAGTTTTAAGGGACACAGTTTTCCTTTCTTTTTAGCGGATACCTCTTTGCAAATGTCTTTCCGTAAAATAACTCGAAGGAATGGGTTCGTCAAATGTGCGGTCGGTCCAAATAAGTTCCGTTTGTCGGTTTTCTTTGAGGTCTCTCATTACCATTCGGTTTGGACGCCAAATTCCTTCTTTAACCTCGGTATAGTCATGGGCGGTTAGCTCTTTAATCTGATTTTCATCAGAATCGAAATAAGCGGCTTCAATCAGAATAAACTTTTCGATATCGAGGGTGTAAATAATGTAGGCATACTGACTCGAACCGGTTGGCACTGCTCGAACAATAGCCTGATTGCCTTCTTCTTCAATCAATTCAAACTCGAAGTTTTCCGGATTTTGTGCCCCAAGATCTTCAAAGGTAAAATCACTGCCCATAAACCGATCCGATCGTTGGCCACTTCCAATCGTTTGGGTTCGTCCCAAAGCAGGTAAATACAAATATTGAACTTCTGAATTTCCATCACTTAGGGACAGAAAACCTGTTCCGCGTACATCGGCCGGTGCTTCAAATACAGTAAGTGATTTGGTTTCATTTTCGGATGCAAACGAGTACATCCGCATAGTACGATTTCTTGTTCTGTTACGGTGATCGGTAATGACCATATTAAGCTGGCCTGTCTCGTATGTGATGGCTGATCTTCGGTTGTCAAACTCCTCGAAGATTTCCCTGGCACGGTCTTCATCGACCGGGTTTGAACTTGCTATGAATAGTAAGGATAGAAGTAAATGAATCATATGAATATCTTTTTAATGTGTTGATATCCAAAACGTTAAAACGGGCATTATAATTTCGGGATTTTAAGGTTTAATAGATAAAACGTGTTTCGTTGGGAGGTTTTTATTTTGAAGTGCTAGCAGAAAAAAAACCTTTTTGGAAACAGTCAATTAGTGAATCCCTTCATCTTGTCGTTTTTCTGTTTTTATTGAAATGAGACATGTAGACAATTCATTAGTCTCTAAAAAAAGCACACTATAAATTAACAGTATCTTAAGTATATAATGCGGAGCAGCTTACTATTAAAATACTGCACGCTCTATAAAACCATCATTTAGTGTTTTTATATATGAAATAAATATTTAGCTCAAAATTCCCTTTTGGAATTAACCACGGATTAAGCAGATTCACACAGATTAACCTCCCTGTTGGGAGGCGGGCGCAGATTAATTTTCTCAAAGTGAAATGAACTTAATCAGAACAGTATGCAAGAGATAGATAAAACTGAAGCATAATTTGTGTAGTTAATCGGGTTTAAAGTAGGTTCATTTAGGTGAAGGAGTAACTACAATTGAGAGCTGATTATTCAAGTGAAAAGATTTTTATATACAAAGAATAACATTACAGCACCTCAAAAAAAACTCCCCTGTTGACATCATTAAATCAATTTAGTGTTTTGAAAGAACTCTTCCACCACTTACAATAAAAACCTGCCATCCTATCACTAACCGGAACTTTACACCCCGTCAATTAAATGGGTATATTCAGGAACGGTTTTATTCTCCTTTTTGATTGGTACACAAAGCAAATTTTCACAGCAACCCTTATGAAATTATACCCGGCTAACTTATTCGAAAAACTCGGTTTCGACACCATTATTGAGTCGGTATCGGGTTTAACACGTTCCGAAATGGGCTGGGAAGAGGTACAGGCTTTTCAGCCCGTAAGTAACAGTGCTTTCATCGAGGGCGAACTGAATCGCACATCTGATATGATGAGGCTTTTGTCATCGGGGGAGGAAGTTCCATTTAACCATCCACATGATGTTCGAGAAGCTGCACGAAAATCCAGAGTTGAGCGGGCTATACTCGATGGCGAACGCATGCACAAAATCAAACAGTTCTGTGCCACTTGTCGTATTCTCAAGCAATTTATTAAAAGCCGGGAAGAAACTTACCCGTATTTGTCGGAGCTCTCCACGGGATTCATTCCTCTTAAAGAATTAGAGGATACAATCGATCGTGTTATATCCGAACATGGTTCCGTTAAAGACAATGCTTCTCCCGAATTACGCCAAATTCGTAACAGCTTAAATGCACGAAGAAACGAATTGCGCTCGTCTATGGAAAAGATTATGCGCCGTGCCACCAAAGACGGGTACCTGACCGAAACCGAGGCCACCATTCGTAACGGAAGAATGGTTTTGGCGGTAAAGGCCGAGCATAAGCGGAAAATGAGCGGATTTATTCAGGATGTGTCATCTACCGGACAAACCGTTTATATGGAACCGACCGAAGCCCTGCACATAAATAACGACATCCGTGAATTGGAGAGAAGAGAGCACCGGGAGGTAGAGAAAATCCTGATGCAGCTCACCGCACAAATAGGTTCCTTTAACGATTTCATCCAACAAAACTCGGTTGCAGCGGGCTATTTTGATGCACTCATGGCACGTGCATCCTTTTGTAGAAATCTGGATGCCGAAATACCCGAAATCAATACCGTGGGTCATTTGGAAATCCATGATGGTCGAAACCCCATTCTCTTGCTCAAACAAAAAAATCTACCGAAAGACAAACGAGAACCGATTGTACCCTTAAACCTGACTCTCGACTCGCACGAAAAGGGTCTGATTGTAACGGGACCAAATGCAGGCGGTAAATCCGTAACCCTAAAAACCATTGGAATTTTTCAGCTTTTAGTTCAAAGTGGTTTTGCAATACCGGCAAATGCTGCGAGTAAAATTCCGATTTTCTCCGGGGTTTTCTTGGATATGGGTGATGAGCAATCTATCGACAACGATTTAAGTACGTTTTCATCACGTTTAGTTTGGACACGTGATACACTGGATGAAGCCGATTCGAATTCGCTTGTTTTAGTTGATGAGGCCGGAACCGGGACGGATCCCGAAGAAGGCGTTGCCCTATTTCAGGCATTTTTAGAAGCATTAAATGAAAAAGGGTGCCAGGTTATAGCCACTACGCATCATGGCAATCTTAAGGTATTTGCGCACAATCATCCAAGATTTGTGAATGCATCTATGGAATTTAATCAAACTACATTATCCCCAACTTACGTCTTCAAAAAAGGAGCACCGGGCAGTAGTTATGCATTTGAAATAGCCGAACGAACAGGGGTGGCTTCGGGGGTACTAAAACGAGCAAGGGACTTGATTGGCAGTTCCAAGAATAAGTTGGAGTCCCTTATCCTGGATATGGAAAATCGAGCTCAGGAAGCGTCATCCCTTAGAAATAAATTAGCTGCAGAAGAACGAAAGCTTGAAAAAATTCAAAAAGAATACGATCAGCGATTATCAACCTTAAAAACCGAACGTGATAAGCTTCGGGAAAAAGCACTTCAGGAAGCATCAGCTGTAATGAAAAGTGCAAACAGCCGAATCGAAGAAGCTATTCGTCAGATTATTGAGAGTAAAGGGGATAAAAAGAAGATTAAAGAGATTCGCGAAGGAGTTGAGAAGCATAAATCTCAGGTAGATAAAGAGCTGGGCAAAGTAAGTTCAAGGCGCAAACAAAAGCAGAAAAAATATTCCGAGCCCCCCAAAGTTGGTGACCCTGTTCTACTACTTGATAGTAATTCAGCCGGTGAGTTGGTGGAAATCATGGGAAATAATGCCGTTGTTTTGATGAACGGATTGAGGGTGAAAACCAAGTTTAAAAACCTTGCCAAAACCGACAAACCCAAAGAAGACAAAAAAACCGGCTACCAACTGTCAAGCTATGGCGATGACGACGGAATAATTACTAAATCGGTGGCGCCCTCACTTGATATTAGAGGTTTTAGAGGAGAGGATGCCGTAATACGCGTAAATGAATATCTCGACAAAGTTTCGACCACCCATTTAAAGCAGGTTGAAATTATTCATGGGAAGGGTGATGGAATCCTCAAAAAATTAGTTCACGAACAGCTTGCAAAACGCAAGGAAGTCCAAAAATTCGACCTTGCCCCCTGGGAACAAGGCGGACCCGGCTGCACCAAAATACAGATGAAGTAGATGGGGATTTGTTACTTCATTTTTTGATTTGAATGGGATGTAGAAATACTTTGAGTTAAAGATTTCTGGTAGGGATAATTGCGGTTTGGGCTTATAAGCAAAAAAGATCTTTATTATGGCACCCAACTAAAAAATATAGTTTGTCAAATTTTGGTATTGACAAACTATATTTTAATTAGTACAATAAATATGAATTTACAAAATTAAACACTTATAGGTTTATGTGACTTAAGTAAGGTGTTGTTTTTCTCATATAGTACTCTAAGTTAATAGTTTTTTGTAAATCTGAATAATCTCTTTAAGTAAATAATATGAGCTGTGAAAAAACTGATTTAACTAGTAAGCTTTTAATTGCGAATAAGATATTGAACCAAAACTTAGATTCAATTAGAACAATCGAAGAATGGGCTTTAAAGCTAGATATTAATACTAAGCTATTTTCTAGAATGTATCTTAAACATTTTGGTATTACATGTAAGAAGGCAATGGTTCATATACGTATTCAAAAAGCGTGCGAGTTGCTAAAATATAGTAATGATTTGAAGTGCTACGAAATTGCCCTTTTGATAGGATTAAGTGATGAATATGCTTTATATAAGTATTTAAAAAGACATACTGGTAAATCACCATCATACTTCAAGAAAAAACGGACAGAAAAAACGGACATTGATAATTATTGAAAAAATTTTACATGTATTCTATTTTGCGTTGCGTATGACATGTGGTTAAAAATTAAATGTTTGTATTTTTTCTGCATGTTGTATTTTAATAAATAATATAATAACCTAATTTGAAAAGGATTCTGTTATGATTTATAAATTCGCAACACTGACTATCTTTTTGTTATCGATAGGTTCATCTTATGCCTCTAATTATAATTTTGAGAAAAATTATGAAAATAAAGCTAACACTTTATATGAGATGAGCCAAGATTTAACCTACACATATTGGGGTTATCAATCGACAAGTTCAATTTTGCTTAACAACGATGATGAGGATGATGAACCTGGTATGTGCAAAGTTACTCTCGAATCAAAAGGAGTAACTATTCTGTGGTCTGCAATTTGTTGGGGTGGTGGTTCAGTAGAAGTTTCTATACCATGTGCAGATTTAGATTTGAATGAAGTACTTTGATGATTAATTTTAGATGAAGGTAAAATGAACTTTTGCATAATCATTTTAAGTTTATGGTCAATATATAGTGATTCTACAAAAGTAAACATTTTACCTTCAATTGATCAAAGTTGGTTTATTCAAAAAGCTAACGATTATAATTCAATCATTAATTTTGATGGTCTACCAATAAATCCCTCATTTATTCAAATAGTTAACATTGGAAATCGAAAGTATATATCACTACCTATTTTAATAAGTGATCACAACTTAGAACCAAAAGTTCAAAGTAGACTATTTAACCCAACATACTGGTACAATTATGATCATGCTGTTAGTTTTGGTAGACCATCTTTATGGCATTTAAAAGAAGGACAAAAAACTATATACAGTATTATTATTGATCCTAGACAAGAAGGTGATATCGGTATCGGTTTAGTTTTTGTTAAAAACGTAGGTAATAATACTTTAATAGTATTTCTAAAGGATATGAACGGTCTAATTCTTTTTGCAACAAGCGGTGAATTTATTCGTAAAGATTCAATAATTGGTATGGGTTATATCAAACCGTTAGAAATAGAAATGCAAAACCAAATTCAAAACAAATACCAACCACTATGGAACATCAACCCTATAGATTTTTTTCTTTTTGGGCAGTAGGCTTTTTTGTATTGTTTAACCTGTACGCTAATTACACATCCGCACAAGTTATACAGGAGCTTGAACTCAAGCACATTAAACTACTCATGCCGGATAAATTAATGTTACCGGCCGGTCCTCCGGTAATGGGTAGAGCCGGTTTTGTACTGGATTCAAATGGATTTATCCATTTAATTGATAGAGGTGGTAGTAAGCCATTTGTTAGAATAGACCCTGATAGTGGCGACTATATTCATTATGGAAGCTGGGGTAATGGGCCGGGTGATGTGCGCAGAGATGGATATCAAGTATTATCAATAGTAGAAAATTCACTTTTTGTTTACGATGCTTTCGCATTTACTTTGCAGGAGTTTGATTTTGATGGCAACCTGCTTCATTATGAAGTATTAAACACACTATCAATGCCAGGTGTGTTTAAAGTGCTAGACCGCGATAACGCGCTATTTACACCTATTGCCGCAGTAAGGGCTATTAGTTCAAATTATTGGATATCTACCTACAGCAAGACTGCTAATGGTTGGCAGAAGAACGATCAAGGGCTAATCTCATTTGACGAGAATCCTGACATCATATCAGTAAAACAAAACCCGGCTATTGGTCTTGGTGCTATTATTCATGACATTGATGGTGTAATCTACCTTTCAACAGTATATAGTTCTATGATAATGGCAATTTCTCCCGACGGAAGAACTCTTTTTAAAAGCTATGAGCCTGATCATGCCCAATTACCTGTTCAGGAGATCCAACAAGCCGGTTCACGATTTAATATGGATCCGACAAACCCCACTTTTTATTTTTTGGATATAGCTGTTTGTTCCGACTATATATATGCCTTGTACTCCGGGGAATCCTATGAAGATGAAGACTTAAGAGCTCTGTTTGGTAGTTCAGGTAGATTAGAGAATTCAGAAATACGTCCGGGTGAAGGTAATAAAATTTACGTTTTTGACAAAAGAAATGGAGAGTTATTATCTAAACTTAATCTCGATTTTTATGCAAATGCAATTTTAGCCACAGAAACTAAGGTTTTTCTAGTATCGTGGGATGAACCTATATCAATTCATGTAATTAAAAATACCGCTAAATAAATGACAAAGCTTATAATTCTTACAGTCCTAATTTTAAGTTTCATAGTTCCATTTGATATTTCAGCTCAAAAGTCAGAGTCAAGCATTCAGATTGTCACACAATTTGAATGGGATAGAAATTTATTAAACACAGGTTTATTAAGCATTCCTTACACAAACGAATTGTTATTTGTGAATAACGATGATGATGATTTGAGCATATTGGTTTTAAACCTGGCAAATGGTGAAAAACGTGAAATCATTTCTGTTGAAACCTTAGCTTCGGCAGGAATAACCGGTTCACAAAGCTTTTCAATGAGCTTTGATGGTGAATTGTACTGGGCTTATGCCCAAAGAAATAGTGTTGCAATTTCTTTTGGTATTGATGAAGGCATAAATCAGGTTTATGATTTAAGTCATTTGAGAACATCAGGTACAACCCGATTTATTTTAGATGAGTATAATACATTACTATTTAGTCTGTCACGAGAAGAAAGCGCTCATCTATTTTCACAAAGCCGATTATTGCAAGATGAATCGGGTAAACTACAAGACCATAATATCATAAATAAGTTTAAGATTAGTGATTTTTCTGATTTTGAAAATGCCGAGCAACAACCTCTGATAAAACGATCTCCGGTGATGACTCATGATGGTAACTATGGATATGCAGGTTTCAGGTATAGCTCTCAAGTGTTCAAATTTTCACTAAGAGGAAATGATGCTAAGAGTGAATATTTACTTGAAGATTATTATGGGACAGGTTTCCCAACTATAACTACCCCACGAATTGTTAGAAATCCCGATGGAACTGAACGTCAAATGTTTATTCCAATGGTAGATAATCAAACCCCATATATAATTAATATGGCTACAGGAAACGGCAGGCTTTATGTCATTACAAACGGTTTATCGTTAACAAACCGTCTGCGTAGTCTGTCCCCTTATAGACGGTCTATTGGTATGGAACCGGATACTAATATTCTTGAAAACTCAGGGGAAACTTTGCTTGTTTATGATACCGAGATAAATGAACTGCTTTTCAAAATAGACCTCCCATTTACAGCTTTTGGAGTAATTGCCTGCGAAGATTATTTGGCATTTCCAGCTTTATTTAATGGAGATGCAAAATTAATAAAGACTTCTAAACCGTGATTTTAACGAATCATTCACGATCGAATCCATCCTTATCTCCCATCACCCCTCAGTCATTTCCTCAAGGGATTTGCCCTTCGTTTCTTTTACGAATTTGCGCACGAAGTAAAATGCAATAACGCCAAAGGCGGCGTAGATTCCGTAAGAAAACCCTAACCCTATAGATGCCAATAAAATCGGGAAGGTCATGGTTATGGTAAAGTTGGCACCCCATTGAGCCAAACCGCAAACGGCAAGAGCCGCACCCCTAAATCTATTTGGGAACATTTCACCCAACATAACCCACATTACCGGGCCCCACGAAAATGCAAAAAATGCGATGTAGGCATTTGCTGATATTAATGCCATTGTTCCTTGATTTGCCGATAATAATAAATTGCCGTTTGCATCTAACGGAGCCGATGCAAATAT
>PXCK01000123.1 GCA_003566635.1 Balneolia bacterium
AAGAACGTTTAAAAAAGGTAATAACTATCTACAGGCTATTGCTTGAAATGAAATTTGTGAGAATACTACAAAAATCAAATTGAGATAATTATTAACTAGCACCTCAAAATAAAAACCTGCCTGATTTTTTTCTTACCCAAAAAAACTTTTGTGAACTGTTATCATCATCTCGTTTATGTAGTGCTTTGAATGGTTCGATTTACGAGATCACTCTTTAGCTCGTAAATCCTTTTGAAAGTAACCACTGATTACTCAGGTTTACCTCCCTAAAGTGAGGCAGGCAGCAGATAACCGCAGATTAATTTTTCCAAAGTGAAAAGGTTCCTCATCAGGAAGTAGGCCGGCAGCAGTTTCTCGCAGAGTGTATTCTCAGAGTTGATTAGTCTATACTCAAATAAGAGGCAAGGCGTCATAGCGGTACGGATTAATCTCTCTTAGTTTGTCATACATCCACAGTCAGCATCTCAAATAATGAATTACCGTTTAAATCAAAGTAAACCCATGTTAAGCTTACCGATTCAAACTTAGATATTATTCTCACTTTTATGAGAACGGTAGATTATGTACATCTCTGAATCGTGTGTCCAGGAAAGTTCTTGTTTGTTTTTAATAGAACTCTTTTAGTGAGTCGACTTGAATGTTAGGTTTTCTTTTTTATACACATTGTTTATCGATTTTGTATTGACAATAAGTACGCTATTCCGTACGTTTTAGGTATAAAATATCTAATCCAAAAAACTCATGAAAACATTAAGCGTTACACAAGCAAGAAAAGAAATTTATCGGCTATTGGACGAAATTTCTGAAACTCATGAACCTATTCATATATCCGGTAAAAGATCCAATGCTGTACTTATAAGTGAAGGTGATTGGCGTGCGATTCAGGAAACACTTTACTTAACTTCCATTCCCGAAATGCAGGAATCAATTATTGAAGGGCTTAATACGCCTATCGAAGAAACTGAAGAAGAACTTGACTGGTGAGTACTTACAAAATTGTTTATACTAAACAGGCACAGAAAGATGCAAAAAAAGCATCATCATCAGGATTAAGACCAAAGATTGAGGAATTATTGGAAATCATAAAAGAAAATCCATTTGAAGAATATCCTCCATATGAAAAACTTGTAGGAAATTTAGCTGGCGCATATTCGAGGCGTATCAACATACAACATCGATTGGTTTACCAAGTCATTGAGGAAGAGAAGATTGTTAAAGTAATCCGAATGTGGACTCACTACGACTAACCTGGCAATCATATAATATGTAGCGCTTCGCGGTCCGCCAGCCAGCGGATGAACGATGATTGTTTAAATTCGGGCATGGTCACTCACACCACAAGCGCTGGCTCGATAATTCTCAGGCTCTGAGTCTAAATGCTAAACTTAAATGGCGGCCCTTAAACTTTCCCCCAAACCGTTCTGCCCAGACAGACTTCTTTTTCATTGCCTTCAAGATACAAAGTGTGCAAAAACTCACCATCTTTATCCTCAAGGCGAGATGCAACAATATCACCCGGAAAACATTCTGCTTTAAATACAATGTCAATCTCTAAAGGTGTTTGGTTATAGAATGTTTCCTCAGGAACAGACTCAAGCATCCATTCTATGTACTTCACATTGTTAACATGCCGGTTCAAATCCAGGTCGTGACGCCTAACTTTAAAAGTATCTACAGGCGTTTCATTAGTAATAGATTGAAGGCGGGTTTTGGGTAATTCCAAAAGTCGCTCGCCAAATTGTTTAGTAATTTCTTTAACCGATTCAGGAATAGCCACAGCACGTCTGCTGCTAAAATCTAATATCACCCAGCTGCTTGTTGCACGGGCAACTTCAGCACCCTTGGAGTCTTTAACGATGTAGTCACGATAAGCAAAAATACGATCAGCTCCGGAAGGGTAGGTGGTAATGTAAAGTGTTTCCCCATCATTAGGGAGCTGGGTAATTTTTACATAAAATCGCTGCAAAACCCAACTTTGATTGTTTTCATGCAAAGTTCGAACCGACCACCCGAGTTCATCGGCATGTTTTCCGGCTGTATGTTGCAAAACATGAATAAGATGTGCAGGTATCAGGCGGCCATCGGAACCGGTTTCGTAAGTTCGGATGGCATGTTCCATTTTGAATGGCTGGTATTGTTGCATCAGATAATCTTTTTGGAGTGTTTAATTAGTGTAGATACCAAAGAAGCGAAGTCATCTTTTCGGGATTCTGCGGCTAATTTTACTTCGGAATGATCTAACTTTTCCTTTGTCACCCCGGTCGACATATTCGTAACAAGCGTAATACCAATACAGGCTGTTCCAAGGCGGGTAGCCTCAATCAGCTCAGGTGCGGTACTCATTCCTACCACATCTGCTCCTAACGTGCGAAAAGCACGAATTTCGGCTTTCGTTTCGTAGGTTGGCCCTTTTACATAACAATAGGTTCCATGTTGTATATGGATACCCAGATCAGCAGCCAGTTTTTGGATAATCGGTCGAATTTCTTTTAGGTCGAATCTTTTTGCATAAGGTGCTGTACCTTTTGGCGCCAGGGAATACATGGGTGTGATATAATCGTTGATGAGCATTAAATCTCCCACTCGGAAATTGTAGTTAATGCTGCCGGCTGCATTGCTTATTAAAATTAACTTTGCTTGCATTGCATGGGCAACACGAACCGGAACAAGCGTTTTCTCAATTCCATGCCCCTCATAACTATGGAATCTTCCACCAAAGGCTAAAATATTTTTGCCTTCAACCTGTCCGTAATATAATGTTCCTGCATGTCCGGCAACCGTAACTTCCGGCATTCCCGGAATTTCTGCATAATCAAAATCCATTCGGTTTTGTATGTAATTTTTGAAATCACCGAGTCCGGAACCCAAAATTACAGCCGCATCAACATTTATAATCCCTTTTTCGCTTAAAAAATCTCTTATTTCATCAATTGAGTTGTTCATCAAAAATTGATTTTACAGGTTTAATAATGTATCCCTTATCCTTAGAATAGTCCGACAACTTGAATATCGGAAATTCGGTATCATGAAAACATAAAAAATGTGCGTCATTTTCAAAAGCCTTGGTGCTTAATTCATCCCGAACGTTCATGCTTGTTTTTCCATCGAAATCATATTTTGCAGCATAACGTCGGTTGATTGCACCTCTTGTGCCTAACACATCCCCGGCCATGAAATAGTTTTGTCCATTTAGATTTACTTCAAAGAGCTGGCTAAACTCGGTATGACCACCAATTGTTGTAGCTTTAAAAAAATTATATGGAGCCGGGTTGTCCTCAAAAAAATGTAGATTAGCACGTGCTTCTAAAAAATCCATAAAGGAAGACTCCAAATCGGTTCGCCCCGATAAATTTTGAGCTTTTTCCCATTCCTTGCCCGATACCCATATTTCTGCATCCGGGAAAACTGTTTCGAGATAGCCGTTCTCGTTATGAACCAATCCGCCAACATGATCATAGTGCAAGTGGCTGCAAAATACACCCGTAATATCGTGCTCACTTAGGTTATGCTCTTCAAGTTTTTCAACGAATAACTCGTAAAAATTCTCTTCACCAAACAGTCCGATACCGGTATCGATAAGAAAATTACCTTCATCAGTTTGAATTAAAAATGGATTGAGGGCGATTTTTAGCGCACCTTTTGCCGGTGGATCTTCCGGCTTGATGCGATTAAACTTTTTATCCAGTCCTACAGAAAAAACACCGAGGTGGAGCGGACTTATAATATTCATTTACTTTTGTCCTCGCTTTTCCTCTTCAGCTTCGTGCTTGTCATAAGCGGCAATAATTTCACGGATTAGCTTATGGCGAACCACATCGGTTTGATCGAGATAAACAAAATCAATTCCGTTAATATTTTTAAGAATTTTTTGGATTGATATAAGACCCGATTCCTTCATTTTTGGTAAGTCGGTTTGAGTAACATCACCGGTAATAATTGCACGTGAGTTAAAACCGAGTCGGGTAAGGAACATCTTCATTTGAATGTTTGTAGCATTCTGGGCTTCATCTAAAATTACAAATGCGTTGTTGAGGGTTCGCCCGCGCATATATGCAAGAGGTACAATTTCGATGATGTTTTTTGCAAGATTGATTTCCAGGCGATCATGATCCAACATTTCCTCGAGTGCATCATACAAAGGGCGGAGGTAAGGGTCGATCTTTTCTTTTAAATCGCCGGGAAGAAATCCCAGACTTTCACCGGCTTCAACGGCAGGACGCACCAAGACGATTTTCTTGACCTTTTTTTCTTTTAAAGCTTTAACAGCAATAGCTACAGATGTGTACGTTTTTCCTGTACCCGCCGGACCGATAGCAAATACGATATCATTATTGTTACATGATTCTACAATTTTTCGTTGATTGGGTGTTTTTGCTCTTACCAGCGCACCTGAGTGGGTGTGAACCAAAACATCATCAGGATCGGTTTTGCTTTCAGCTACAATTCGTTCGCTTTTTTTCATGTTGATGAGCGTGGAAACATCACGAGAAAGTATGGCTTTATTGCGAAGCGCAATTCGAATAAGCTGATCTATTATTTCGTTGATTTCAGAGAAATCTTCGGGTGTGCTAACAATTTTTATGGTATTTCCCCGTGCAGAGATCTTTGCTTTTGGGTAGGCTTGCTCAATTTGCTGAAGAATTTGGTCGTTCATCCCGAAAATCAAAACGGGATCAACATCATGAATCAAAATAGATTGTTCTATCAAACGATTATTTTTTATTAAGATGAATAAGTTGCTTTTGTTGATGAATACAAGTTTAAATCAACAATGTAAATATACAAACACAACAATCAAGTTGCTGTAAATGGTTCGATTGGCTGAGGTGAAATGTTACTACCAGTAAGGTTCTAAAATAAAGTGTCTGTGTGATTTAATATATGTCCACCATTGGCAATAACTATAAAAAAGGAATCCAAGTGCGATAGTGAGTTTTCCAACAATATCACCAACCATACAAGGATAACTTTAGCCCGGATTATTCACGAAATTATCCCAAATCCGTCAATAGCCCATGTTTCTAATGACGGTCATTAGAAATATTTTTTTATAACGGCATGTATTTTAATGGTTTGAAATGGTTATTTTTTCTGCCAACATCATTTTTTTCA
>PXCK01000061.1 GCA_003566635.1 Balneolia bacterium
GGGAGGTTTTTATTTTGAGGTGCTAGGTAAAATAATTTTTAATTCTAAAAAAGAAGAAATCCTTGTCTTTAACGCCTTGGTTGTTTCGGATGAAGGTGTTTATTTTTTTGTTGGTTGCCTCAGCTAAGGCATTGGTGTGTCCTTGTTCAAAGTAGTTTATAATAACACCTTGATGACGCTCTACTAAGGCTTTAAAAGCTGTTATTTCCATTATGTCGGCTTGATCAACCTTGGCGTACCATGTTTGTAGCCTATTGGTAATGGTAGGGCGGGGATCACCTACAAACTCTTTACGATACCACCTTCTAAAACTACAAATCAATCTGTAGGCGGTTTTTATACTTGGGTAGTGTCTAAAAAGTACCTGTGCTCGCTCTTTTTGGCTTTGAGACCATTGATTAGGAAATTTATAAAGCACATATCTGCCACGTGCAAGGAGTTCTAAGTGGGTTTCCCCATTTTCTAACCTTGGTTCGTTATACCGAAAGGGTTGGCCTTTAGCTTCCAGTTTGTGTTGTTTCCATGCTTGGCGGCGCTTAAGTAGGCGTTCTTGCCGATATCCCAGGCGGTGTGCTTGAAGCTGATCTAATGCTTGGCGTATTATGTGAAACTTATCTGCTACCTGAACAGCATTGGGAAAACACGTGCGACCCAGCCAATCATAGGTATTGGCTAAATCACGGGTTAATACGTTTACCTCATAGCGGCTGTGCAAATACGGTTGTAGGATATCGGCAAGATGCTGGTGGCGTACTGTTTGGGCTAACATCGCTATTTTTCCGGTTGTTTTATTGGTTAATACCGTATAAAATTCCCCATCGATATGCTTCTCATCAACGGCCATTTGTTGACCTAAATGTTTAGGTTCTAAAATGGGTACCCCGACTGTTTCTCCCCCAGGTAGCACTAAATCATGTTTATGAAGTTCACCACGGGCTTGTTGCCTTTTATAATCACTCAGTAGGTGCTTATACCACCGGTACAACTTACTTGCGTGAACGCACAATACGATCGACAGCAGACTGAAAGGTATCGGGTGTGAATCCAAAAGTTCCTTTTAAAAAAGTCCCAAACAATTGGGTGGCTTTGGTACCTGCAACGGCAAAATCATACTCATTACTATGGTGGGTGTGTTGCCCGGCCTGTTTCCAACGCCTTCGATACAGCTTGATGTAAACAGCTTTGCCTTTTAAGGGAAAACTTTGCAGTTCAACAGGATTACAATACCCGTCCAATACAGCATTAGACCCTTTTAAGACCATGGGTACTAAATGCTTGTGTTCTTTTAGTACTAATACAATCGAATCAACCGATTCAATTACCTCAGATAATTCAAAAGAGGTTAGAATTTCTTCGGGTACGATTAAATTCAATACCTGTTTGTTTAAGCTTGTGTCTTGTTCCATAACAACAAGGTAACCCTTTTTCCTTCAACCCAGCACCTCAAAATAAAAACCTGCCGGATTTCTTTTATTGGCTAAAGCTACCAATTGCTCCAATTTTTCTTTGTGTTTGCGCTTGACTATTAAATTCATTCTACCACCATACCATAACATGGATTTTCGAGGGGTTTCTATACCTGCAAAGCTAAAACCAATCTCGTAATTTTTCATGCCACGACGAATATTAATGTCGTCAACTTTATCAATTGAAAAGGTGAGCATCTTACGGTCTACTTCTTCAGTAACTTTTTCATTTTCTTGATCCCCAAAAAAAATACTATAGATCGTCCCGGAAAAAGGAAACACCCATTTAAAAACTGAATTTATCGATTTCAGCATGGAATTGTCCTCAACGTATTTGTATTCATACTCCTTAATCAAACGGCAATGTAATGTTAAAGTAGAGTTGTCGTAGCTTATATGTCCCTTCCAAAATGATTCAACAGAGATTAAGTCGTCTTTTTTAACTTTAACCTTATCACTGTGCGACCGAAACGGAATTGGTTCGAAATTCATAACTCACGATTTTATTGATTTAGAAATGATTTGGTAAGCTACGTGTAATCGGTCTAACAGTTGCAAAAGAATTAGGAATCAGCTAAAAAAGTTTGGATAATTTCTTCGAACTCAGCCTGTTTGTTTACTAAAATCTCCAGTCCAATTTGTTGAAATGTCATAATAATAAATGGCGTATGTTCGGTTAGCTTTTTTCCAATGGGGGTTGATAAAAATGAGTTTAGTTCGTTCAGCTCATCTTCGGTGAATAAATCCATGTAAACTTTAATTAACTTTGGCTCAATTTCTTCCCAACTCATGTGTTTATTCACAAAAATATTGATTGCAGGTAGGTAAGGAATTAGAGATGGGTCATTACTGAAATATTGATTAAATGATGCAAGTATACTATCGTAAAACATTTCCTGATGTTGTTGAAGAAAAGCTTTTGTTGCTATCTCGTGGCTTGATTTTTCAACATCCTGAGCTAAAACAGTGAGCGGTAATATTAGAAATACAATAGTAATTAACCCTTTAATTATTCTCATGATATCCCCGAGTTAGGTATGATTCTTTCAATCCATGCAACTATCAATATATCATAAAATAATTAAGAATCAAGTATGGGTTTTAGTTAAGTTATCCCCCCCTAGCCTCAATAGCTCGGATACACAACATCCAAAAATTTCCAGAAGGCTTTTTGAAAGGTTTGGGACGGGTGAATTTTGGTGTAGAGTTGTTGGGCTGTTACCGAAAGGTTTTCATGCAGACCGGATAGTTCAATGGGATTATAATTGGTTTCTAATGGCACATTAAAAGAGTCGATTCTGTCGTCTTTGACCAGTTTAATAGATAGTATTTCATGGTTTATTTCTGCATCTAACAGGCCTGCATAACTGCTTCCCACGTTATCATTAGCTACTGTAATAAGGAAGCTATTTTCATTTTCGTCATCAAATGAAAATTGAATGGCATAGTCCACAGATTCGGATTGGTTTCGGTGTAATACTGCTGTATTGGTTGCAAATGGTGGTTCAGGTAGTTCATACAATAAAAGCGGTGATAAGGAATCATACCGGAAAGTTGCACCGGCTGCTGCCCTGATTTCCGATAAAGGTTTGGTGTGTTGAGCAGGATGTAAAGCCGTGATACCGTATGCAGATAATAACATACACATCAAACTCACCAAAATACGCTTGTGCTTACTTTTATATCGGTTGATCGTCCAAATGCTAAAGCCGCAAATTAGCAAGTATAGAATCACAGAAATAAAAAATCCTATAACACTTGGTGGGAAAAGTAGCATAAGGGTTAAGACCCAAAATGACAGAAATACCAAAAATACAATAGAACTTTTGGTCATTGCTCTTAATTTGAGTTACGCATTTGACGAATTTCTTCCCGTTTTACTTCAAAAACTTCTTCAATATCAAACCCCTTTTGGGTAAGTTGACGCCAGTAGCACATCAATATTATTTCTGCCATTTCCTGAGGTGCAAAGAATCCATGTTCGTTGAAAAAATTGGTCAATTCATGATCATCCCACAATTCCCAGGCTTCTTGCATCCACACACCTAAGGTGAACTTGGCGTTGCTTACGAACTCATCTTCAGAGGTTCTCCTGATGACTGCAAGTTCTGTATTTGGAATCATTTCACTAATACTTGAAACCGCTTCTTGTACGGTCTTAGGGATATCATTTTCCGTTTGGGGATGTGTAAGCAGTAAAAGTGACAGGAAAATCCACATAGTAATTTTAATTTGATTCCGGTTCAGCACGTTCAATTGCCCATTCTGCAACCAGGCGGGATGCACCCTCGCTCATTGCTTCGAAACTATCTAGTGATGCTCGGTTAATAACACGAATATACCAACTTCCGGCGGGAGTGGTTAAAAAATGGCGATATGTTTTCAAATCTTCGAGTGTTAGGTCGCGGGTGGCATAGAGAATAAATGCAGGGGTGACGTTGTCGTAAAGTTGCCGAAAATTCGCCCTTAATGTAATTATCAATTCGTTTATTTCTTCACCTGGAACTTGCTCAACCTCCGGTAATGCAATATTAATCCCGAACATTACGGCTGTAAGAATATCTTCGAGTCGTTGCAAAGATGTTGGTATCACTCTGGTTTGTCGAATAATATCTTGTATAGTTTCGATACGCTCGGCAGAATTTTCCAATGTGTCGGCCGATTCGATATAGGCTTCGAAGTCTAGTGCAACTTCGGGATTTTCTAAATCAAGATCTGTATTGAAAACAGCTTTGTGTATTTGATAAAAATTTTCATCTTCTAACGTAAGGAGTACCTGGTTAGCAAAACCTTCGTTCATAACCCGTTCTAAATAATTTATGGAAACATCTCGCATTCGTTCAGAATCATAGGCGGCGGATAAAACCTCCACTATGGCACGGCTGTCATTGTCCGGGGAAAGTTGCTCAAGTAAACCTTCGAGCACGGTAATAGCTTCATCCACTTGTATGCTAAGCCAGGCCGACTCATATATTCGGTCTTCAAGCATAACCTGCTCAGGTTCCTGTATAATCTGGGTGAATGCAGGTACCGAAATAATCAACCCTAAAAATAAGGATGAAAGAAAAATTTTCATTAGCTAAGTGTTAGTTGTTTTGGTACTACTAACTGAAATTAATTGTTGTTTCGTATGCCGGGTTGAAGGATTTCGTAATCTAACTCTTGCTTGCTAAGTTCAACCATACGACGGACATCTTCTAATAATTGCTTGGCATCAAATATGATTCCGTCTTTAATGGTGTAACTGATTCCGCCTTTACGTACAACTTCATTCGCTTCGTTTACTACAATTGCACCGGTGCCATAGAGTAATTGCAAGTTCTCAAGTGGATTGGCATCAATCAGAATTATATCTGCCAATTTACCCGGTTCTATGGTTCCAACCTGATCGGCAACGCCAAGGGCTTCGGCACCTTTCAAGGTAGCTGAGTGAATGACTTCAAGAGGATGAAAACCGGCTTCGCGAAGCATTTCAAGCTCACGTATGTATCCAAATCCGTAAATTTGGTAGATGTAACCGGAATCAGAACCTGCAGCCACTCGACCGCCACGGTTTTTGTATTCATTTACAAAACTCATCCAAAGTCGATAATTGTCTTTCCATAATAATTCCTGTTCGGTTCCCCAGTTTAGCCAGTAGGACCCGTGTGCAACTCGGCTAGGCATAAAAAACTCCCAAAGTGAAGGAAGGGTGTAATCCTGATGCCACTCGGCAGTTCGTGCGCGCATTAAATCGCGATTGGCGTCATAGATATTAAAGGTAGGTACAAGAGTGAAATCGCGATCAAGCAGGGTTTGCATAACATCATTCCAATGATCAGAACCTTGCTCGGCAGCTTGTCGCCATAGCCTTCCTGCTTCTTCAAAGCGGTGTTGTTCGTTCATGTAATTATAGTCGAGACGGTAATTTTGGATGATTCTGTCGGTGAAAAGAGCTTCCGGCAGACCGTACCAATGCTCCATTGTTGTAAGCCCCATAGCAGAAGAATCAAGAACGTTCATCCAGGTTACATTGGGTTGCGCATGGTGAGCAGCCGACCCAAGACCTAAGCGATTGGCTTCGGTAAGTGCGGCTGCCATAATATCAGGTCGCAGACCAAAAAATTTAATGCCATCACCTCCCTGATTGGCAAGGTTTTGTACCCAGGTTTGGGCTTGTTCAGGTGTAGTAATGGGGCCTGAGTGACCTCTGCCAAATGAAAGATAAATATGTAGTCTGGGTGCAGTGATTTCATTCGCCTCACTTCGTCTTTTTTCATTCAGTGACCATTCCAATCCATTATAACTTCCCGGATCACGAACGGTTGTTATTCCGTGTGCCAACCAAAGTTTGTAAACATACTCAGCGGGCGTACCTTGTGCACTACCACCTATATGACCGTGCATATCCACGAAGCCGGGTAGAGCATACATTCCTTCGGCTTCAAGCACATAGGTATTCTCATCGGCTTGGGGGCGTCTTGCTTCGTTTATAGGCACTCCGGGGAAACCTACATTTGCTATGCTAATAATTCGGTTTTGTTCTATAACAATATCCACAGGTCCGCTTGGAGGCGCGCCCGTTCCCGATACAAGCGTTACACCACGTATGATAAGGCGGTCAAAAGGTCCTTCGCCTTCGGTTCGGTCTGGAGCAGCAGTAACCTGAGCATTTACAGCCGGGTTAATGATGAGAGCTAAAAGTAGTATAGCCAAAAAAGAAGTGAGTGAAATTCTTGATAACATGCTTTGGTAATTGATTTTGAATAATTAAAGTGAATATAACTACCTCAAAGTTACGTTTCACG
This sequence comes from Balneolia bacterium, assembly GCA_003566635.1. Classification (GTDB taxonomy): domain Bacteria; phylum Bacteroidota; class Rhodothermia; order Balneolales; family Cyclonatronaceae; genus PXCK01. The sequence continues at coordinate 6,254 of PXCK01000061.1, forward strand.
CTCTATTTCCATGTTAAGCAGTTTTTTATTTTGAGGTACTAGAGAAATTACTTTACTTGTATAGATAGAGTTTGGAGTAAGCCATAAATGTTTAAGTTAACCTTTTATAATTAGCTGCATAGAAGATGAGAAATCTTAGCCCGAATTATTCACGAAAGCATAATATTTAAATCTTATACTATTAAAAGTTTTGTATATAGAAAAATACCACACTCACTCAAATTTGGGTATGATTAGAATGCAGGACTCCGGGCGAAGCGATTCTCGTGAAACGCACCGAGCGTAGCGATCCCCACGAAGTGAAACCCATGGCTGGCTCAGGTATCCTTCCGCTAATTTTAACCTTTCGTCTTACTAACTAGATTTATTTGGTGATTAATCCGAGGTATATCCCATTTTCAATTAAAAATGGTCGGTGAGTAAAATATTGCAGTTAAAAATTAGTTATATTCACCCACACATTTAAAGGTAAAACAGGACTAAATAATGTTTACACCTATTTCAGGAAAGAGACGAAGACATAAGCGATTTAACTATCAACCCAAGTATTACGATCCGGATAAAGACCCTGCTAAACGTGTTGGAAAACGGATAAAGTTACAAAGTAAGAGTAGCAGAGGGCAAAACAGGTCGGTTATAATTATCGCTGCATTATTAATTGCATTATTATACATTTTCACCCAGTTATAAAACCAAACCATTGAGTATCGAAGAATCTATTAGTTTAATTCAGGTTTTGCCACCTGAATTGTCCAATAAAATTGCTGCAGGTGAAGTTGTAGAAAGACCGGCCGCTGTCGTCAAAGAGTTATTAGATAACGCTATAGATTCAGGGGCGAATGAGATTAAAGTACTGGTACTTAATGCCGGCAAAAATCTCATTCAAATTACCGACAATGGTTCGGGTATGTCTAAAGAGGATGTTCGCTTGTGCTTTACCCGACATGCAACATCGAAGATCAAAAGTGTAGATGATTTATCTAATATTCAGACGCTTGGTTTCAGGGGTGAGGCTATGGCTTCGATTGCCTCTGTTTCTCAGGTTAATTTAAAATCATGTCAGCATGGGGCCGATTCAGGTTGGGAAATTGAAATTTGGGGAGGGGAAGAACGGGAACTTAAACCTGCTGCAACCCAACCCGGTACAACAGTTAGTGTTCGCAACCTATTCTATAATGTTCCTGCCCGACGTGCATTCCTTAAGACCGACCCCACCGAGTTGCGTCATATTATCATTGCGGTACAGCAAGCTGCATTGGCTAACCCTGATATCAGCTTTGAGCTTATGGACGGTACCGACCAGATATACAAACTTGCTGCAATCGATTTACGCTCACGCATAGCCGATATATTCGGAAAAGTTTATAAAGCGAGTTTGATTGAAGTAGGTGAATCAACCAGTCTTGTTTCTGTGTACGGGTTTATTATCGATCCTAAACTTTGTAAGAAAAACAGGGGAGAGCAGTTTCTATTTGTCAACGGGCGCCCGTTCCTTCATCGGCATTTGAATTATGTAATTCACAGTATTTACAAGCAGTGGACAGGTAAGGATGATTATCCGTTTTATGCTCTGTTTTATAATGTTGATCCTGATAAGGTTGATGTAAACGTTCATCCAACAAAGTTGGAAGTGAAATTTGAGGATGAAAGAGGAATATCTACCTTTACGAGATCGATAATCAAGCGTGGTTTGAACGAGCGATTTAATGTACCTGTACTGGATTCGCCTTCTGTAGAAAAAGAAACAGATTTCAGCACGTTCTTTTCTAAAAATTTTGATTTTTCTGATCCAAACACATCGCCAAGGCATACGCCGCAATCTGATAAACAAGGGTTTGATTTTAGGGATAGCGGTAATCGAAATCAGAAAATAAATCCTAATATTGCCGAGAAACTATATGGGGGCGAGGTTACCGGGCAGGCCAAGTCTGTCGAAAATGAAAAGAAGTATGACAGACGCGGTGGATTTTGGCAATTGCACAATCAATATATCATATCACAAACACATACAGGTATGTTTATTGTTGATCAGCATGCCGCCCATAAACGAATTTTATTTGAAAAAGCACTGACTAGTTCAGATGCAGGTTTACCAAGTACCCAACAATTGTTGTTCCCCCAAACGGTTGAATTTTCGGCTACGGATTTCACCCTATTAAAAGAGTTGATGCCTACTTTGAGAAAAATTGGTTTTAATATTCAGTTACTAAGTGGCAATACGGCTATCGTTTCAGGTGTGCCTTCAGAATTGAATCACGGGGACGAAAAACCTATTCTCGAGTCAATTATTCAACAGTATCAGAGTTACAGTAACACTTTGAATTTGACATCTCAGGAGCGTTTATTAGTTGCTTATGCTTCGCGAGCAGCAGTTCCAAAAGGAAAAAATCTGACCCAGCAGGAGATGGAAGCTATAATCGATCAACTTTTTGCCTGTGAAAATCCGTTTTTCGACCCATTAAACCGCCCAACAGCTGTATTTATCCCACTTGATGATGTTCATAAACGCTTTAGGTGATAATTGTTGAGATTTAAACTCAATCTTTGGGGATGGTGTTGGAGGTTTTAAGGCTTTATAATACGTTAAATTGTTATGAGTTTGTTGCGGGCTTGCGCCCCACAAGCCCGACCCGAAGCGATTCCCGGATAACGCCCTGAGCGAATCGATTCCCACGAAGTGAAATACGGAGTTATGATATCCGGTCATGCCTACGGCATTTGGGATTTTCTAATGAGACCTGTGTAGTGGCAATTCATGAATTGCCACTACAATATTGCCACTTTAGTATTTGTAAGTTATTATAATTTATAAACGTAAAAGCATCCTCATTTGAGGAGCGAAGTCCCGGTTTGCCGAGAGGGTACGGATTGGTGCAGACAATCCAGGAGGACGAAGAAAAAGGTTTTGTAAGGCTTACAAAATCATAATAATTCTTTGTACTATTTCACAGCAAAAATGATTTACAAAGAATAGCGATAAAACTAACCAAAGAGACTGATTAAAATCACCCTTAAAATAGGGGAGAGCCGGTCATTTCTTCGGGTTTTTCAATATTCAGAAGCTTTAAGAGGCTTGGGGCTACATCAGCAAGAATCCCATCTTTAACGGCTGTATAGGTGGTGTTTTTGCTCACTAATATAAAAGGTACCGGTGCTGTTGTGTGTGCTGTATGCGGACTGCCATCGGATTCATACATTCTATCAGCATTGCCATGATCAGCAATCACAATTACTGAGTAGTCATGTTTAAGAGCATTGGTAACCACACGCTCAAGTTGGATGTCAACAGCTTCAACGGCTTTAACGGCTGCTTCGAAAACACCGGTATGACCTACCATATCCGGGTTTGCAAAGTTGAGAATAGCCAGTTCAAATTTCTCTGATTTAAGTGCTTCGCATAATTTATCGCCGACTTCAGGTGCACTCATCTCCGGCTGTAAATCATAAGTAGGTACTTTTGGGCTTTGTACCATAATTCGTTCTTCACCCGAATTTGGTTCCTCAATTCCTCCATTAAAAAAGTAGGTAACGTGAGGATACTTTTCTGTTTCTGCAATGCGAAGCTGCTTTAAACCTTTTGATGCAACAACTTCCCCAAGTGTATTTTTGAGATTTACAGGAGGGTAGGCAACCTTCACATTTTTAAATGTAACATCATACTGAGTGAAAGAAGCATAGTGAAGATTTAGATCGGGTATAATATCAAAATCATTAAAACCCGGAATAGTAAAAGCACGCGTTATTTGTCGTGCTCTGTCTCCACGTATGTTATAGAATACAACGACATCGTCTTGTTTAATTCTGGAATCAGGTGATTGATCAAGGATAGAAGGGTTTAAAAACTCATCTGTTATTTTATCAGAATAGTTTTTTTCGAAAGCTTCTTCAGCACTTGAATAGGAGTCACCTACACCTTTAGTAAGTAAATCGTAAGCCTTTTGAGTGCGTTCCCAACGATTATCTCTATCCATAGCGTAATATCTACCAACAATGGATGCAATCTTTCCAATCCCAATCTGAGCGGCTTTTTTCTCAAACTCGCGAGCGTAATTGATACCGGAATGGGGGGCAGTGTCGCGTCCATCGGTAAAGGCGTGCACGTATACTTGCTTTAATCCTTTTTGCTTGCATAAGCGAAGAAAAGCAAATAAATGTTCGTTGTGACTATGAACGCCACCATCCGAGAATAGCCCAAAAATATGGATGTAGCCTTTTGACTTAGCCTTATCTACGGCTTCTGTAAGAATTTCGTTAGTGAAAAAGTCACCTTCACGAATAGATTTATTGATGCGGGAAAGTTCTTGCCAAACTATTCGTCCGGCACCAATATTCAGATGACCAACCTCAGAATTCCCAAACTGTCCATTTGGTAATCCAACAGCTTCACCCGATGCAGATAATTTACTGTTTGGGTAGTTAGCTATGAGAGAGTCGAAAAAGGGAGTGTTAGCTTTGGCAATGGCACTTACGTTGTCATCATCAGCAATACCATAGCCATCGAGAATTACGAGAAGGGCTTTGGACATAAAAAACTCCCTTTAAAAGTTGAATAAATTAAAGGCTATTTACGTAGCGAACTAGACGAGACTTCTTGTTGGCTGCATTGTTCTTGTGAATGATACCTTTAACAGCCATTCTATCAATATAAGAAACAGCTTCTTTAAGGCTTTCTTCACCAACTTCTTTTTCATTAGCTTTTAAAACTTTTTTGTAAAGTGTACGAAGCTTAGAACGCAACTGGCGGTTATGAATACGCTTTTTCTTGTCTTGTCTAACGCGTTTTATGGAAGATTTATGCTGTGGCATATGTACGTTTAAAAATAAATGGTTAAAATCATAAAATTAACAGTCAGGTAAAATAAACTTTTTTAAGTTAGATATCAATATTTTTGAACGCATTTTATTCCATAAAAACGTATTTTTTGATATGATTGTAACAATTGATGGTCCTGCAGGTTCAGGAAAAAGCTCAACAGCTAAAGAAGTAGCGAATAATTTAGGTTGGAATTACCTGGATTCAGGCTCTTTGTACAGAGCTGTTACTTGGTTATTTGTTCATGAATACGACTATAATATTGAAATGCTAATTGAGAACCTGACTACTCACAACATTAAAATAGAGCCGCTAAATAATAAAGTTGATACCATTTTAGATGGGAATACTTGCGGTTCTGAAATACGCGAGCAGGTCATTACAAATAATGTCAGTAAGGTTGCAGAGAACGGCGTCGTTCGTCAATTCGTAAATAAAGCGATGTATAAAGCAGTTCAAGAAGCCAATTTTGTTGCAGATGGACGTGATCTTGGTACAGCAGTTTTTCCTGATGCATTTTTGAAATTTTTTATGATTGCCGATGTTGAAATAAGAGCTAAACGACGCTACAAAGAGATGACCGATAATGGTTTGGAAGCCGATTTTGAAGAAATCAAAAAAAACCTGCAAGAGCGCGATTATATTGATTCAAACCGAGAGATTGCACCACTTACCAAAGCTTCTGATGCAATCGAAATTGATACGACCGGTCTTTCTTTTGCCGAACAAGTTGAAACAATTACGAAACACATTCAATCAAGGCTCAATTAGTCCTTTACACACTTTCTTATTTTAATTACATACGATGAGCGAGATTCTAACCCCCACAGAAATAACAAAAGAAGCGAAAATCAGGCGTACATTTGCCATAATTTCTCACCCTGATGCAGGTAAAACTACATTAACAGAGAAATTACTGTTGTATGGAGGTGCAATTCACGAGGCAGGATCGGTAAAGCAACGTAAAGCCGCGCGACATGCTGCATCCGATTGGATGGCTATTGAACAGGAACGTGGTATTTCGGTTACATCTTCGGTATTACGATTTGAGAAAGACGGTATAAAATATAATCTGCTTGATACTCCCGGTCACAAAGATTTCTCGGAAGATACGCTTAGAACCCTTGTTGCGGCCGACTGTGCGCTAATGGTAATAGACTCGGCAAAAGGAGTTGAGGAGCAAACAGAGAAACTGTTTGAAGTTTGTAGAATGCGCAGAATCCCGGTCATAACTTTTGTAAATAAGTATGATCGTCCCGGTATGGAGCCACTTGAAGTACTCAGTAATATTGAGACGAAATTAGGGATTCATCCTGTACCTGCAACATGGCCTTTGGGGTATGGAACTGATTTTCAAGGAGTGTATGATGTAATCCGACGTAAGTTGCGCTTATATGTAAAGGCAAAGCATGGTACGCAAATTGCAGATAATCAAGAATTTGATTTAGATGATGGAATTGAGAATAGCACACTTACGCAGACATATAAGGAAGCATTTGCAGAAGAATGTGAATTAATAGGAGATGAATTTCACGAAATGGATCAGCAGGCTTTTAACACGGGTGAAGCTACGCCGGTATTTTTTGGTTCTGCTTTAACAAATTTCGGGTTGGATATATTTTTAGAACATTTTAAAAATTTAGCCCCACAACCACAGCCTTATACTGATTTTGAAGATACAGAACGAGCCTTAGAGGAACCTTTTTCCGGTTTTGTTTTTAAGCTACAAGCGAATATGAATCCCGATCATAGAGATTGTACGGCATTTATACGGGTAGCGTCAGGAGTCTTTCGCCGGGGGATAGAGGTAAATGTTGATGGTAAGTCCAAAAAAATCAGAATGACTACACCTCATTCCTTAATGGGTGATGAACGAAACTTGTTAGAAACTGCCTATCCCGGTGATATTGTCGCTTTGTTTAACCCGGGTGAATTTCGAATCGGGAGTACGATATACGAAAAGAAAACACGTAGATTCGATGTTATTCCATTGTTTACTCCCGAACATTTCATAAAAGCTACGAGTAAAGATCCGTTTAAACGCAAGCAACTTCGTGAAGGGCTTAAGCAATTATCTGAAGAGGGGGTAGTACATGTTTTTGAAGTTCCTAACGGAGTTGGTAACGAGCTTTTGCTTGGTACGGTGGGAGTCCTTCAGTTTGATGTAGTAAAACACCGTATGTTGGCCGAATACAATACCGAAATGATTTACAATTCAGTACCATTCCACACGGCTCGCTGGCTACCTGAAAACGAAGAAGTCATCGAAAAACTGAAAGCTTCGTTTTCGACCCATGTAACCTATGATTTAGACGAAAACCCAATCGCTTTATTCGACAGTGGTTATGCATTAAGTCAGGCGATGGAAGCAGTAGGGGAAGAAAATCTCTTTAAATTCAAACAATAATCATGAAAACCGGGTTGTGTATAACCAAAGACGGTTCACATTCGGCTTTTTCCGAAGTCTTTGGTCAGCACTATCATAACCCAAATGGTGCTCTATCTGAAAGTTTACATGTGTTTTTTAAAACACCGGGACTTGAAGATGCTATTAAGCTGGGTAAGCGTATCTCTGTATTTGAAACAGGTTTTGGTACGGGGTTGAATTTATTTATTTTGGCTGATTTTGCGCAAAAGTATGGTAACCAAAACATTTCATTTACAAGCGTTGAGGCATTTCCTCTCGGTATTAAAGAAGCTTTAGACCTTAACTTTCCTCAGTTTTTAGATTTACCTGATATAAAGGATCATATAGCGGTTATTTTTGATACTTTAAACATGGGTCAAGATTACAGAGGAAGAATTGGATTAATTGATGTTACTATTCATCAGTGTTTATTAAATGATTTAAGATTAGAAAAGAAGTTCGACTTTTTTTTGCATGATGCTTTTTCTCCCGAAGTAAATAAGGAGTTATGGACACCGGGTGTATTTACATCTCTTTTTGAAGTAGCATCTGATAATGCTGTACTGGCAACATATTGTGCGGCAACGGCCGCAAGGGCTTCTATGGCTAAGTCTGGCTGGTTTGTTGCGCGCGCAGCCGGAGCGTTAGGAAAAAGAGAGATGACGGTTGCTTCAAAATCAGAGGAAATGTTAGCAAACTTCAAAAAAATTGATGATAGTAGGTTAATAAACCGTTGGGATAAAGGGGATTTCCGATCAATTTCAGACTAATTTTTAATTTTTAAGCTATTAGCTTTAAAATATAAAGTAAAATTAGAATAATTTTAAACTTTTATAGAGTTTTTGGAAGCGGTTTTTTAAATCTGGTAGTACTGTTTGGCTTTAAATCCGTGTTAAATTAATGTTAAGAGTCGATTTTTAATAGATAATCATTGTCTTTAAAAAATTAAGTAATTATCTTTGCATTGAACCTTAACAATTTTTTATTCACAAATATTATTAAACAATGATTACCAAAGAATTCACTCCAAAAAGAACTGTTTGCAAAGTAACTTTTCATGTTCCTGAAGACTGGGCACAAAAAGATATAGCTGTAGTAGGCGAGTTTAACGACTGGGATGCTACTGCTAATAAAATGGAAAGAAAAAATGGAGGATGGGAGACTGTTGTTAGGCTAAAGCCTGAAACAACAACCCGTTTCCGTTATTTCATTGATGGTGCTAACTGGGAAAATGACGATCAAGCAGATGATTATGTTGACAACGAGCATGGTTCTAAAGACTGTGTTTTAGTTGTAGGTAAATAATTTATCTACCCCATACCCTTAAGCCCGGCGAGAAATCGTCGGGCTTTTTTATTATCTTCATAAAAAATGAACGATTAATATGATGTTATGCCTGATTTCATACGTTATTATGATGACCTGAAAACCAAAACATTTGGACATCAACTCTACTATTTTAATGAATTGGCATCAACCAATACATGGGTTAAAGACATACCGGACGATATTGCTTCACATGGTGCGGTTTGTTTAACTGACTGGCAAACAAATGGACGAGGACAGCACAGTAAAAAGTGGGATTCCGAAAATGGTAAGTCGCTAACTTTTAGTGTAGTCCTAAAACCACAGTACATTAATAGACTGCAATTACTTGTTCAGGTTATGGCTCTAGTGCTAACAGACGAACTTGAGCATCAGTTTAAGACCAAAACAGATATAAAATGGCCAAACGATATTCTTTACAAAAATCAAAAAATAGCCGGCATCTTAGCTGAGGGGATATTTACCGGCACTAAATTAGAGCGGTTCGTTGTTGGAGTTGGAATTAATATAGGTGAAGGAGATTACATTCAATCACTTGGGGATGTAAATTGCCTGGAGAAAATTACCGGTACTTCTTGTGATTCAACTCGTTTACTTGCGGGTATAATTACCAGATTTGAAGAATATTATGATAGGTGGACTGCTTCTGATAAAGAACTAATAAAAAAGATAAATCATCGTATAATTGGCTTTTGCAATTGGAATAAAGTCCAGGTAAATGGACATTTTAAAGATAAACTATACAAGTTTTTGGGTCTGGATGTTGATGGATATCCTTTATTTCTCACATCAACAGATGAGATAAAAAAAGTAACACATCAGCATATCCGTATTTTTCCTCAATCTGATGAACATTAAAGAGGAAACGTTAAGCCTGCTACGAGCCGATCGGCCGGTTATTGGAGTGAGTGGTGGTATAGATTCAATGACTTTGCTTCACCTTTTGGTCAGAAACAATATCAATCCCATTGTAGCTCATATTAATTACCAAAAACGCGGGATAGAATCCGATAAAGATGAAGCGCTTGTACAGGCTTATTGCAGGAAACATAGCATTACGTTTGTTTGCAGCAGGATAAAAATCACCGCAAAAGGAAATTTTCAAAAGCACGCAAGGCTATATCGTTATAATTTTTTCGATAAAATAATAAAACAGTTTGGCTCAAAATGGATTGTTACAGCCCATCATAGAGATGATTTTTATGAGACAATAATGATGCGCCTGAAAAAAAGGAAATCAATATTATCGCTTAACCCTTTCTCTGAAATTTCAAACGGAAGGATTCGGCCAATGATTAGTACATCAAAAGATGAAATAAAAAGGTATGCAAATGTACATGAAGTGCCATTCCGATTCGATGAAAGCAATCTAAGTAATGATTTTGAGAGGAATAAGATTCGAAATATTAGCTTCAATAGATTCAAAGAGGCAAAACTGGATTACAAAAGATGCCTTGATCTTGTAGCTATCTTCGCAACACATTATAAGTTGTTTATTGAACGCGCCCTTCAATTATGTTCTGATAGAGGGTTGTTGATAATTGAAGAGGTAAAGAAACTTAATTATACACAACAGAGAGATGTGGTTCGTGAGTGGGTTTTTAAAAAAACAGGTATTAGGATTACTTATAGCTCATTAGATAACCTGCTTAATAATAGAGAGCTGCAAACGGGTAAATCGTTTTCAGTCCACAGTGGTTTTGAAATTTTGATTGATAGAGAAGTATTAAGGCTCATTCAAAAAGAAAATGGCTTTGAGTATAATGTAACAACTATTGAATTTTTACCTGAGAAAGATGTAGCTGTCAATCCATATTTAAAGCTACAATCCGGTAAATGGTTGGGTTATCCTCAAGAAGGAGTACTTGAAATAAACGCTACTAAAATTAAATGGCCAATAACAGTTAGGACATGGAAAGCAGGGGACAGGGTTCGGTTGTTTGGGAAACCGGGGAGTCAGCTTGTGTCTGACTTATTAACAAATCAAAAAGTACCGGCGGTGCAAAAACAAACATCATTAGTAATAGAAACTTTTGATGATAAAATTTGTGCCGTTATATTTGGAACAATTTCAGGCAGTTTTACCGGAAAAATCTCTGGATTTTTTGCTTGTGATACTATTGGTGATGATACTTTAATTATTAAATTTACTTGACTTAACTATGAGTTTTTATTTACCGGATACCGTTAATTGTAATGGGGAAGAGTTCAGGGTTTTACTATCGGAAGAAGTTTTAAGAAAAAGAATAGCTGAACTTGGGAAGCAAATAGATGAAGACTATAAAGATAAAAAGCCGATTTTAATTGGTGTGTTAAATGGTGCCTTTATTTTTTTAGCAGATTTAATGCGTTGTATTTCAATCCCATGTGAAGTGGATTTCTACAAACTTAGTAGCTACGGAGACGAAAAAGTGTCATCCGGAAATGTAGAACAGCGAAAAGACATCGATGCTAATATTGAGGGGCGCCATATTATATTGGTAGAGGATATTGTGGATACCGGTCTTTCAATTAACTACATAATGAATATCGTTGAAAAGAAGAATCCTAAGTCAGTGAAAGTAGTTTCACTATTATGTAAGCCGGAATCAATAAAGTATCATGTTAAAGTAGATTATATAGGTTTTGAGATACCACCAAAATTTGTGCTAGGTTATGGCTTGGATTACGCGCAAGAGGGAAGGAACTTAGCGCAACTTTATGTTTTAAAAGAAAATGATTAAATTCAGAAATCAATTTTCTGAATAAATTTTACCGGCATATGTGCTTTTATGAATGACTTTTTTTTAGGTTTTAACAGCTGGGTCGTAGGGGTAGGCGAAGAATATGGTGTTAATCCTTACTTATTTATTGTTCTATATTTTGGTTTAGCTCCCTTGTTTTACGGCTTAGTTGGATGGGGAATCCATAATTACAGAAGATCCAAAGCCGTAATACCGTACTTTTCAATGGCAAGCATAATTTATTTCCTGCCCTATATTTATTTGTTTTCAATGGGTAATGAATTACCAATTTGGGTATATGCATTAGCAGTGACTTTGATAATTCTTGGTGGGATTATTTCATTTAAGAAAATTCGCAAAATGGCTAGAGCACAAAAGGAAATGGAAATTGAAGAACACCTTATAAAGCATTATAGTAATATTTGATAAGTAACAAGTTTTATTTTAAAGACTGTCAAATCTCTCATTCTCTTTAATTTATCGTTCAAGTTTGAATTTGTAAATAGACCTGTTTTGGCTTATATTATAAGACTTGAAAGTGAGTGCCCTCAAGCCTCACTTTTTTTTATATATAAATCAGTAAAAACATGACTTTACAGAATTCTTTAGAAGATAAAATTTCTGAATTGGCACTTCGCTGTATCGAAGATGACAGCATCTTTTTGGTAGATGTTGAAATTAAGGGCAGTCATAATAAGCCAATTATATGGGTTTTATTGGAATCTGATAAAGGCGGTATTAAGCTTGATGAATGTGCAAAAATAAGCCGTCAATTGCAATTACTGATTGAAGCTAACGAAATTGCAGGTAGTAACTTTACGTTGAATGTATCATCACCCGGTTTAAGTAAACCACTCATGGTGAAGCGTCAGTATAAAGTAAACCACGGTCGCCATGCTAAAGTAAAATATAACGATGGTGAAAAAGTGGTAACAGAGCAAGGCGTAATTGAAGACAGCAATGAAGATTCTTTTTCGTTAAAAACCGAAAAAAAATCAATTACGATAACTTATAATCAGGTTTTGGAAACTTTAATTCAACCCGTCATTTAGCGGGTTATTTACCGGAGTAGTTGAATGCAGAAAGATGTTTCGAAACAAATAATTCAATCTTTTGCTGAGATAGCAAGGGAAAAAGGTATAGACAGAGACTTACTTTTGTCGATTTTGGAAGACGTGTTTCGTTCAATGATTAAAAAGAAATACGGATCGGATGACGCTTTTAGTGTTATTCTTAATCCAGACAGAGGTGACATACAAATGCTCCACATCCGTGAAGTGGTGCCTGATGACGAGCTTACCAATCCCGTAACTGAAATTAAACTGTCGGAAGCAAAGAAGCTCGATCCTGACCTTGAATTATTCGATGAGTTTGCTCAGGAAATCTTTATTACAGATTTCGGACGTCGATCCGTAATGATGGCACGCCAAACTTTGGCTCAGCGGATACGGGAAATCGAAAAGGATAATGTATTCGATGAATATTCCGATCGTGTTGGGGAAATTGTATTAGGTGATGTTTATCAAATCAGAACCCGCGATATTCTCATTAACCACAATGGTACCGAACTTGTTATGCCACAAAGGCATCAGATATATAAAGATCGATTCCGAAAGGGTGACACCATTCGTGCTATTGTTCATGAAGTTAAACGCGAGAATGGGTTACTAAATATTATAGTTTCCCGTACGTCTCCGGTATTCCTTGAGCGATTATTCGAAAATGAAATACCTGAAGTTTTTGACGGTATTATCGAAATTATTAAAACAGTAAGAGAGCCGGGTGATCGTTCTAAAGTTGCGGTTGTTTCGCATGATGAACGTGTTGATGCCGTTGGCGCATGCGTTGGCATGAAGGGGATACGAATCCATTCTATCGTTCGTGAACTCTGCAATGAAAATATAGATGTCATTAACTATACTGACGATAAAAAAGAATTTATTAAACGGGCTTTACAACCGGCTAAAGTTTTATCGGTTGACTTAGACCCAAGCGGAAAACATGCTAAAGTGTATGTTCCTGCTGAGCAAGTATCGAAAGCAATTGGTAAGGGCGGTGTAAATATCAGACTTGCATCACAAATTACAGATTGCGAAATTGATGTATATCGCGAACCGGACTTTGAGGATGATATTGAAATTTCTGAATTTGCAGAAGAGTTTGGAGATAATGTAGTTGATATTCTATACGATATTGGTTGCGATACTGCTCGTGCAGTTCTCGAATTAGACGAAAATGAGTTAGTTCGTAGAACAAATGGAGATATCGACGAAAAAACTGCGAAAGATATCCTCAAAATCATCCGTGAGGAATTTGAAGAAGACGAATTGAATTAAAAAAAGAAAGTTAACATTGTATGGCAGAAGGTAAGCCAAAACGCTTATTTAAAGTAGCACAAGAGTTTAATGTATCTACTCAGTTAATAGTAGAGACATTAGCAGGCAACAACTACGATGTGGATAATCGACCTAATACGAAGATTACTCCCGAAATGTATGCTGTGCTGGAAGGCGTGTATGGAGAAGATAAGAAAAGCAAAATCGATCACGAAAAAACCAAAGAGGCTTACAATGAGAAAAGACAGCAAATTCGTTCTTCTCGTAATGAATCGGTTTCTATTGAATCGTTTTTAGAACCTGTAAGTGACGAACCTGCTCCGGTTGAACCTACGTTAGAGCCTTTGGAAACACTTGAGCCGGTAGAAGAGGTTGAAAAGCCTGAACCGGAGCCAACTCCTGAACCCGAGCCGGAACCAGAACCGGAAGAGGTGGTAGTTGCCGAAGAGCCTGCCAAAGAAGAGACAAAAC
>PXCK01000127.1 GCA_003566635.1 Balneolia bacterium
CTACCAATATCTCGTTTTCCATACCGAGTGATAACCGTGTTACTTTAACGGTTTATGATGTAATGGGAAGGCAGGTCAGTACTTTGTTATCGAATCAACAGAAAACAGCAGGTCAGCATACGGTACGTTTTGATGCTACGGGCTTGGCTACGGGCGTGTATTTGTACAGGTTACAGGTCGATGGCGTACAAGCCGTAACTAATAAAATGTTATTCGTGAAATAGAATTAACCAGGATTATTCACGAAAGCATGAAATTTAAATCTTATACTATAAAATATTGTATTTAGAAAAATACCACACTCGCTCAAATTTGGGTGTGGTTAGAATGCTGCACTCCGAGCGAAGCGATTCTCGCGAAGCGCAATTTCATGGTTGCGGTATAAGACCTACTAAGGCGTTGTAAGTAATTATTATTTAATAACGTAAATACATCCCCCTTTGTAAGGGGGTACGAATTGGCATAGCCAATTCGGGGGGGGATGGTGTTGAAGATTTTGAGGATTAATAAGTCGTAAAATTGGTATAAGCTTGTTGCAAGCATTTGTGCCCTGAGCGAAGCGATTCCCACGAAGTGATACCCATGGCTTGGCTAAGGTACCCTTCTGCTGATTTTTCACCTTCGCCTTGCTACAAAGAAAATTTTTGGTGAATAATCCGGATTAGTTTGCTGGTTACGTTTAAGTATGATTCATAAACTGTTTTCTGCAAGGCTCTAAGAGCTTGGTTTAAATTAGATTTCCTACAAATCTTCCTTGGAAATGAAGCGAATCATGTTTTCGTAAGCCGGAGACATTTCGATGTTTCTTCTTTTCATCATTATTCGCATTGTTTCTATAGCTTTGTCTAATTTGTAGGAAGTAACACCTTCGTCACCAAGCCACGAAAATGAAGGAATGAATTTTGGAGGAAATTCACTCATAAAAATATTGGAACTTACGCCACAAACCGTACCGGTATTAAGCTTTGTATTTATAGCTGTTTTTGAGTGGTCGCCCATAATTAGACCGCAAAATTGAAGCCCGGTTTCAATTTCTTTACGCGTATTCCAATTGTATAAACGAACAGTACTGTAGTTATTTTTGAGGTTTGAATTATTTGTATCTGCACCGAAATTACACCATTCACCTATGGCAGAATTCCCCAGGAAGCCATCATGGGCTTTATTGCAATAACCCTGAAAAACCACATTATGAATTTCGCCACCAACTTTGGAGTGTGGACCAATTGTGGTGCTATCATAAACCTTGGCGCCCATCTTTAATGTAGCATGTTCACAAAGTGCAACAGGCCCCTTAATCATTGTTCCGGCCATAATGGTGGAATTATCAGCAATCACAATCGGGCCATTTCTGGAGTCTAATATGCAACCAGGTTCGATTTGAGCAGATTTTGCAATGTATAAATCATCTCCTATAAAATGGATTCCATTTGTTTGTTCCGGTATTCTTTTTTTGAGTTTCGCCAGTGAAATATCATTTTCAATCTGACTCGCATTCATCATAAAAATATCCCAAACATTATTCAGGATAGAACCATGTTGAGTTTCAACAAGAGTTATTTCATCAAGTACAAAATGACCGGAATCGTAGATTCGTTTGCTCTCTTCACCACTTAAGCAAACAGCTACAGTTTGATGTTCGTATGTAAGACCACGACCAGGTTCAAGCTTTTCGATATCGGTTTTGATGTGTTCGTCAGGTAAGAAACGATTGTTTACCCAAATACATTTTTCGTTTGTTTTGATATCAGGGGAAGGGTATACGTTTTGGAGATATGAAGGTACTAATCGACAAATATGCACATTTTCGAGTAAGAATCCCCATTTTTCAGCTATGGTAAAAACACCAACCCGAAGGGAGTCAGCCGGACGCGTAAGGGTTAACGGCTTTAAATTATGTTCGATTGAATCTCCGAAGAAACAAATTTGCATAGAAGAAGTTTTATAGGATTGATATCAAAACAATTTAAGGATATAAAAACCTTTTCAACAGGAATATAAAATCCTTAAATTTCATATCTGCCTATAATTTAAAACTTTAAAATAATTTTTTGCTACATGTGCGGTATTGTCGGATACATAGGACATAGAAAAGCTTCTGATGTCATCATCAACGGATTAAAACGTCTTGAGTACAGAGGGTATGATTCTGCCGGAATTGGATTATTAAACGGAGAGTTAAACGTTACCAAGTGCAAGGGGAAAGTAGTTGAACTAGAAAAAAGAATCATTAATTCTGATGATACTAGTACAGTTGGGATTGGTCATACCCGTTGGGCAACGCACGGAGAACCAAATGATGTAAATGCCCACCCGCATTGGGACGGTGATCAAAATTTTGCCTTAGTTCATAACGGTATTATAGAAAACTATGATGCACTAAAAAAAGAGCTGACAACCAAGGGTCATATATTTCTTGGACAAACCGATACCGAGGTTTTGGCTCATTTAATTCAGGAAATACAAAAAGTAGCTAAATGTGACTTTGTTACTGCGGTACAAATGGCACTTAAGCAAGTTGACGGGACATTTGGCATAGCCATCGTTAATAAAAATGAAGCTGATAGCATAATAGTTGCGAGGAAGGGATCTCCTTTATTATTGGGGATCGGAGATGACGAAATTTTTATTGCCAGTGATGCATCTCCTATAATCGAATACACCAATAAAGTTGTTTATTTAGATGATGATGAAATGGCAATCATCAACAGAGATGGATATCAGGTAAAAACTATTAGTAATATTGAGCTTTCGAAAGAAGTTCATGAGCTTGAAATGAGTGTAGAGCAGATCGAAAAAGCCGGCTATCCACATTTTATGCTTAAAGAGATTCACGAGCAAAAAGAAACCATAGCCGATTGCATGCGTGGACGATTGGTTGTATCAGAAAACAGAATTGTGCTTGGTGGAATTTCCGAGGTTTTGGATAGACTGGTAAATGCAAGGAGACTTATCATAGCAGCTTGTGGAACGAGCTGGCATGCCGGTTTGGTGGGCGAATATTTATTTGAAAGCCTGGCAAAAATGCCTGTGGAAGTTGAGTATGCATCTGAGTTTCGCTACCGTGACCCGCTTATCAACTCGGACGATGTAATGCTTGTGATCTCCCAGAGTGGTGAAACAGCAGATACGCTGGCGGCTGTCCGTGAGGCTAAATCCAAAGGCGCTCTTGTATTAGGTATTTGTAATGTTGTTGGCAGTACCATTGCTAGGGAAACCGATGCCGGAATATATACCCATGCCGGTCCGGAAATTGGTGTAGCATCTACAAAAGCATTTACTGCCCAAGTTACCGTTTTAAGTATGATGGCAATCTTACTTGGGCAACGCAGGGGAAAACTGAATGATAAATATGCTTCTGAGCTAATTCAGGAAATGAGTAGAATCCCGGATAAAGTAGAGCAGATTCTAAAGCAAACAGAAGCAATGGATGAAATTTCGCGCTTATTTACTTATGCCCCTAACTTTTTATATTTAGGTAGAAGTTATAATTTTCCGGTTGCATTGGAAGGTGCTTTAAAGCTAAAAGAAATTTCTTATATACACGCCGAAGGTTATCCTGCTGCAGAAATGAAGCACGGTCCTATCGCACTTATTGACGAGCACATGCCTGTTGTTGTGGTTGCGGTAACTGATCATACAAATGAAAAAATGATTAGTAATATTGAGGAAGTACGTGCCCGAAAAGGTCGTATTATTGCTATCACCAATGAAGAAAATTCCGATGTTCAACGATTAGCAGAGTTTGCAATCACTATTCCCTCAACTTTAGATCCGCTTTCACCTTTACTTACGGTTATACCATTGCAAATTTTATCCTATCAAATTGCAGTATATCGCAAGTGTAATGTAGATCAACCTAGAAACCTTGCAAAAAGCGTAACGGTGGAATAATAGTTACACCGACACGTTGTAAGTATATGATTTTACGTGTCAAAAATATGGTATGTCCACGCTGCGTGGAGTCAGTTAAGCACACACTTAACACATTGGGGATAGAATTTGAAGAGGTTCGTCTTGGGGAAATTATTTTAGCTAAAAGTCTTAGTAAAAATAGAGTAGATGATTTAGGTAATCAATTATCCGACACAGGGTTTGAATTGATACTTGATAAATCCGGGGAGTTGGTTAATCAGGTAAAAACGGGCTTAATTGAGGTATTAGAAAAGCTCAAATCAGGGGAAGAGATAGCAAGTCGTAAACGATATTTAGAAGAAAAAACGGGGAGATCTTACAATTATTTAAGTACTGTTTTTCCTGAAGTTGAAGGTAAAACCATTGAGCAATTTTGGATCGAAATCAGGCTTGATTATGCAAAAGAGCTTTTAAGTACTACTAATAAATCTATTACTCAAATAAGCTTAGCCTGTGGGTTTAGTACCTCTCAATATTTTGCAACTCACTTTAAAAAAATGACGGGCTACACACCTCTAAAGTACAGACGTGAGAATACCAAAGATAGGATAGGTTTGGCTGGGGTTTGAAGAGGTTTGCCTGAGTTCGATTTTAATAACCTCTATTTTTTTAGCACAAATGCCACTTTGAAAGAATTGGTGTATACCATTGCTAAAATTGGATATATATAACCCGAATTATTCACGAAAAGATAAAATTTAAATCTTATACTATTAAAAATATTGTATTTAGCAAAATCCTACACGCACTCAAATTTGGGTGTGGTATAAATGCTGCACTCCGAGCGAAGCGATTCCCGCGAAGCGAAATTCCATGCTAGCTGCTTTGAAGTTGAAAAAGTCATGCTCAGGGTACCAAGGTACCCTTTCGCTGATTTTCCACCTTCGCCTTGCTACCAAGAAAATTTTTTGGTGAATAATCCGGGATAAGTAATATGACACCCCAAAATTGGATCACTAAAATTTACCGCGAACATTTATAACCATAAAAAAAGCCGGTCTTACAACCGGCTTTTTTGTTATTTTTTGCTGCCTTTGAATTTTCGTCCCTTCTTAAGGCAAGGTCCGCAACCCCAAATTTCGGTAGCATAATCCGTTATAGTTCGATCAGAGGAAAACTTACCGACTCTTGCTGTATTATAAATGGCTTTGGTAAACCATTCATCCGGTTTCTTATACACCTTCTCTACTTCTTTTTGCATATCTGCATAAGGGCCGTAATCAGCAAGTACCATAAAATAGTCGTTACCATCAAGTAATTCATTGGTAATTTGATGAAATAGTCCCGGATTTTCTGGGGAATAAAACCCTGAATTAATTTGATCGATTACTTTCTTTAGCTCGGCATTTTTCTGATAGTACTCCCAGGATGAATAACCTTCACGACGCATATTTTCTAAATCTTCAACCTCAAGTCCAAAAATGAAAATATTGTCTTCACCTACTTCTTCAAGGATTTCAACGTTTGCTCCATCTAAGGTACCAATTGTTAAAGCGCCGTTTAAGGCAAACTTCATATTACCCGTCCCGGAAGCTTCCATTCCGGCGGTTGAAATTTGCTCCGATAGGTCAGCTGCCGGTATTAAATATTCAGCAAGTGTAACTGTATAGTTATCAAGGAAGTGACAAGCCAGCTTCCCCTTCATATCAGGATCTCTATTGATTTTTTCGGCTATGCTACTAATAAGTTTAATGTGCATCTTAGCCATTGCATAACCAGGGGCAGCCTTGCCTGCAAAAATTACTATTCGCGGTACAATATCCAAATCCGGATTTTCTTTAATTCTGTTGTATAAAGCAGCTGTATGCAGCGCAGCCATTAACTGACGCTTATACTCATGAATACGCTTTATCTGAATGTCGAAAATGGAATTGGTATTTAGTGTTATACCATATTTTTCTTGAACATAATCGGCCAAACGTTGCTTGTTTTCTTGTTTAACGCTTTGGTAATCTTTGCGGAATTTTTTGTCTGATGCGAAAGCATCAAGTGCCTTCAGATCCGATAAATTGTTAATCCATGAATCACCAATCTTCTTAGTGATTAACTCAGAAAGTCCGGGATTACATTGGTATAACCATCTTCTTGGGGTAATACCATTCGTCATATTGGTAAATTTATCAGGCCACAACTCGTAGAAATCTTTAAAAATAGTTTTCTTAATTAATTCCGAGTGAAGGGCTGCAACCCCGTTGATTTTATGCGAGCCTACAATTCCAAGGTTTGCCATTTGTACAGACGGCTGCTCACCTTCACTAATGATGGACATCCTACGAACACGGTTGACATCATCCCCAAATGTATCATGAATTTTATTTATAAAACGTTTATTGATTTCATAAATAATTTGTAAGTGACGAGGTAAAAGGTTTCGCATTAAGCTTACGGTCCACTTTTCAAGTGCTTCCGGTAAAACGGTGTGATTCGTATAAGCTATTGTTCGTGTGGTAATATCCCAGCTTGTTTCCCAATCAAGACCTTCATCATCCATCAGAACCCGCATTAATTCCGGGATGGCTAAATTTGGATGTGTATCATTACATTGAATCGCAACTTTTTCGGGTAGTAAGGACCAATCGTCATGTTTTGCTCTGAATTCTTTGAGAATATCCTGTAAGGTTGCAGACACCAGGAAATATTCTTGTTTAAGTCGAAGTTCCTGGCCAACAAATACTTTGTCATTTGGGTAAAGTACGCGCGAAATATTTTCATGCAATTCAATATCACGAACTGCATTGATGTACTCACCTTGATTAAAACTGCTTAAATCAAGCGATTTAGTGGATGAAGCTTTCCATAAACGGAGATTATTCACCACATTATTTTTGAATCCGGGTATTGGAATATCGTTAGCCACCGCTAATACTTCCTGGGAGTTTTCCCATTTAAAACGGAGGTTGCCATCATCATCGGTGTAAGGAACGGAACGTCCGTAAAATTTAACAGCATATTCAGTAGTTGGTCTTTCAACAGCCCATGGTGTTCCGTATTTCAACCAATCATCAGGTCTCTCTTGTTGATATCCATTGACAATCTTTTGATTAAAAATCCCAAAATCATAGCGAATTCCGTATCCGAAACCGGGTATCCCTAAGGTTGCCATCGAATCTAAAAAGCAAGCAGCCAGACGACCAAGACCGCCATTTCCTAATGCTGCATCTGTTTCTACGTCACGAACTTTTTCATAGTCCATTCCTAATTCTTCGCAGGCCTCTGCAATGGTGTCCCTTATACCAAGATTAATAAGAGCATTATCTAAAAGACGTCCAATCAAAAATTCCATAGAAATATAGTAGACTTTCTTCATGGATGATTTTTGATATTCATCGAGAGTATCGAGCCAATTATTATTCAAACGATCCATTATTGATAAAACCACGCTTCTGTACTGATCCCATTCTGAAGCGTTTTCAGGTTTTGTTGCCAAAGTATATCGAAGGTGGCTTACAATGTCTTTTTTAAGTGATTCTGTATCCAGCCCTATTTTTGACTGGGTGATTTCATTCTTTTTCTTACTCATAGCTTGTTTTGTAAATAATAGTATGTTAATGCAATCTCGGTAGACAAGTTAACGATTTTTAAGCTAACCCTTAATATAAACCTTGTGGTCGGGTCTAAAGCCCGGATTAGTGATATTGGCTGCATATCCCAGTTTTAACAAAAGTTTGTACTGTTCTATGGCTGTTAATTCCTGATCAAATAACCCATAGACAGCCGATCCGCTTCCCGTCATTGAGGCATATACTGCCCCCGCTTCATACATTTGATCTTTAAGGTTACCGGGTTCTTCAAGAACCTGAAAAACAGATTGTTCTAAATCGTTATGCAATAGGTAGTGCCAATCATCAGCCGAAAAATCTCGAAGTACAGATTTTACGGGTTCGTGGGCATCACCCGTTGGTATGCAGCCTTGGTAGGCTTCGGCCGTACTGCTGTGTACACCGGGCCATACGGTGACGATCCATAAGTTGGGTTGGATGTTTGTAAACTCAAGGTCAGTTCCTGTACCGGTTCCAACAGCTGTTTCAGCGCGAAGAAATACAGGTACATCGGCACCGATGCCGGCTGCAACTTGTTTTAACCGGTTGTCATCAACAGCGTGGTTGTTTAGTTTATTAGCCATTAATAAGGCTAAAGCCGCGTTGGAACTTCCGCCACCCAAGCCTGCTCCGGCCGGGATATTTTTTTCTAATGAAACCCGATAATATTTTTTGATTCCGGCTGCAAGATTATAGGCGTAGAGCGCCTTAGTTATCAAGTTTGATTTACCGGTTGGAATTTCGGGATTGTTACACTCAATCGCTGTATGCGCTGATTCGGTAATCTCCAGTCTGTCACTCCAATTTATAAATACAAAGCCCGTTTCAATCAGATGGTAGCCATTTTCAAGACGTTCTTTTATGGTTAGTCCAAGATTTATTTTGGCGTAGCTTCGGGCAACTAAAGTAACTGCTTCATCCATATCAGGAAAGATAATTGTCTTTTATTTGATGCAGGTATTCCAAAGCTGCTTCTTTAGTATTGGGGATTACACCATCTAAAATTGCATTTTGAATATCGTTTTTGATATTGCCAACAGTTCTTCCCGGACTAAGATTTAGAAGTTTCATAATTTCGATACCATCCAGTGGAGGTTGAAAATTGCGAATATGGTCTTTTTCTTCAACTTCTTTAACGCGTTCTTCAACATGGTCAAAATTCCGTAAATATCGAGCTACTTTTGCGTCATTTTTACTGGTGATGTCGGCACGGCAAAGTTTCATCAGGTCTTCGAACTCATCACCTGCTTCGAAAACCAACCGTCGAATGGCACTATCGGTAACTTCTTCGTTTGCCAGAGCAATGGGGCGCAGGTGTAGCCGAACCAGTTTCTGAACATATTGAAGACGCGCATCTAAGGGTAAGCCCATTTTTCTGAAGATTCGCTTAGCCATAGAAGCTCCAAGGGCATCGTGGCCGTGAAACGTCCACCCGTGTTCTTTACTGAATCGTTGGGTTGGAGGTTTTGCAATATCATGCATGATGGCAGCCCAACGCAGCCATAAGTTATCAGATGTTTGCGAAACGTTGTCCAAAACTTGTAGGGTATGCCAAAAATTATCTTTGTGGCGAATACCATCTACTTCCTTAACACCATGAAGTTCCACCATCTCAGGGAAAATATGATGAAGTAATCCGGTGAAAAAGAGTAAGCTGAAACCTTTGGATGGAACTTTTGCCATCACCATCTTATTCAACTCGGCTACAATACGCTCTTTAGATACAATTTCGATTCGCTCGGCCATGTTTTTAATGGCATCGAAGGTTTTCTGTTCTATTTGGAAGTTGAGCTGGGTTGCAAAGCGGATGGCACGCATCATTCTTAATGGATCATCATCAAAGGTTTTTTGAGGATCAAGTGGTGTTCGAATGATTTTATCGGATAAATCCTGCATTCCATTAAAGGGATCAATCAAGTCGAGATAATTTTCTTTATTGAGTGACCATGACATGGCATTAATGGTAAAATCTCTTCTTTCCTGATCGTCTCTTAAACTGCCATTTTCAACAACCGGCTTTCTTGATGCCCGATTGTAACTTTCTTTTCTGGCTCCAACGAATTCCAGGTCGTATTGGGCATGGTTTACTTTAGCGGTACCAAAATTTCGGTAAACAGCAATTTGTTTGGTATTTAACTTTTTCGCCACCCTTTGAGCAAGCGTGATACCGGAGCCAACGGTAACAAAATCGATATCGAGCTCATTATTGGTATCTAACCTATCGAGATAATAATCTCTAACGTAGCCTCCTACAACATAGGCAGGTTGCCCAACTTCTTCTGCCGCCTCGGATATTAACTCAAAAATTTGGGATTCTCTAAAATTGCTTAAACTCAAATCAAAGATTTAGCCTTATGAATGTTTTTTCACTCAAAAATACAACAATTCTCGTTAAGGTGGGGATTAATAAGGGCGTTGATGGCTTGTTATTTAAGCAAGGAGAAATTTATTAAAATCCGAAAAATTGAATTAAAGACAAGATAAACGATTTTCACTTATCGAGAACTTTCTTAGCCCGTTTTCTTAATTCATCTTCAGTCACTAAATCAATCTTTCCTGCTTCAAATTGCTGATTGCGGTAATCAATTTCTTTTAGCCAAAGTCTTTCAGATTTCTTATCAGCTTTATCATCAAGGCTGTGAAGTAATAAAGAGGCTAAATGTGCTCTTTCTTTCTCGGAAAGTTTTAAAATTGTAGATTCTATTTCTTTAAAATGGTTACTCATACTACTTAAAATTTATAATCTATTAATACTACTCACAAATCGACTTTCTTTTAATCCTCCCTACAATATTTTACATGCTAAACTAAACAATGATTTATACTTTTGTGTTTGAGGTTCAACAACTAAGAGAAATAAGTCGATTCCTATGAAATTCAATCCAAAATTTTTACTGCTTCTAATTCCGATTGCTGTTTTAGCCATTATTTTATTACTTCCATTGGGTGGTGGTACATTTAGTTCAGGAGAGATAATAGCTCAATCAAGCGAGCAAAGAGACGACAGATTAGCAGTTAGAGCTTACATTGCAAAAGAAGAAACCTTTAGCAATCAGCTTTTTTCAACAGGCTCTGTTTTAGCTAATGAAGAGGTAATGTTGCGTCCAGAAATATCCGGCAGAATTACCGGTCTTTTTTTAAATGAAGGTCAACGCGTATCGGCAGGGGAGCTTTTAGTAAAAATAAATGATTCGGAGCTTCAGGCAGAATTGCGTCGTGCAGAATACCGTAAAAACTTAGCCGAGATTCGCGAACAACGAATGAAAAGCCTTGTTGAGAGAAACGCAGTAGCTCAGGAGGAATATGATACCGCACTCAACGAGTTGAATATAGTCTTGGCGGAAATTGAACTCATCAAAGCGCGAATCGACCAAACTGAAATCAGAGCACCTTTTAACGGGGTGGTAGGACTAAAAAATGTAAGCCTGGGAAGTTACATTACACCTAATACCGATATTGCCAGCTTCCAGAGTCTTGATCAGATAAAGATTGATTTTTCAGTACCTGAAAGATATTCGGGTGCTATTCGAAACGGGCAACAATTCCGATTTAATCGTCAGGGGTCAACCAATACTTACAATGGTTCTGTATTTGCTATTGAGCCGCGCATTGACATGGATACCCGAACCCTCCGAATTAGAGGGATTGCTCCAGGTTCGGAAAACAGAGTTTTACCGGGTTCATTTGTAGAAGTTCGTCTTGACTTAAGTGAGGTTGAAAACGCAATTATGATTCCGTCCGAAGCGGTTATTCCTGAAATGGGCGGTCAAAGAGTATTTTACTACTCAAATGGAAGTGTTCAATCAAAAAGTATCGATATTGGTTTTAGAACTGAAAACAGGGTTCATGTAACCTCCGGTATTGCTCCGGGTGATACCATTATTACAACAGGTGTGCTGCAAATACGTCCCGGTATGCCGGTTAGAATAGCCGAATTTCAATAGAATAAGGAAGTAACTATGAGCAGATTATCATCCCTTAGTATTCGCAGACCTGTTTTGGCAATGGTAATGTCTATCATTATCATTTTGTTCGGATTAATTGGCTATAACTATCTGGGCGTTAGAGAGTATCCGGCAGTAGATCCTCCAATTGTAACTGTAACTACAAATTATACCGGTGCAAACGCAAATATTATTGAATCCCAGATTACGGAACCACTCGAGGAATCTTTGAATGATATTGCCGGCATTCGCACTATGACTTCGGTCAGCCGCGAGGGGCGTAGTACCATTACAGTAGAATTTGAGCTAAGTGTTGATATGGAAGCCGCCGCCAATGATGTGCGCGACCGTGTTTCCAGAGCTGTTCGACGGCTTCCTGCCGATGTTGACCCGCCCAATGTCCAAAAAGCTGATGCCGATTCAAGCCCTATCGTTTTTCTGAATGTTCGATCGGACTTGAGAGATATTATGGAGTTGTCAGAAATTGCCACTACCATGTTCAAGGAGCGTTTTCAGACGATTCCCGGCGTAAGTGAGGTAAACATATGGGGAGAAAAGCGTTACTCCATGCGGCTCTGGATGGAACCCTCCCGGCTTGCTGCTTATAACCTAACACCCATAGATGTATTTGATGCCCTGCAACGCGAAAACGTTGAATTACCCACCGGACGGATTGAAGGGACTACCACCGAGTTGACCGTTCGAACCTTAAGCCGATTAACCACGCCTGAAGAATTCAATAATCTCATTATCAGACAACAGGGAGATAATATTGTACGATTCAGGGATGTGGGAATGGCAATGCTGGGCCCTCAAAATGAACGAACGGTTTTAAAACGAGATGGGATTCCAATGGTGGGTGTGGTTATTGTACCTCAGCCGGGTGCCAATAATGTTGCCATAGCCGATGAATTTTACATTCGATTAGCTCAAATTGAACGAGACCTGCCTGATGATATAACAACTGCTATCGGCTTTGATGTGACCGAATACATTCGGGATTCGATTTCGGAAGTACAACAAACTATTCTCATTGCATTTAGTTTGGTAGTACTCATCATTTTTCTGTTTCTACGTGACTGGCGAACAACCATTATTCCCATCATTGTGATTCCAATTGCCTTGATTGGCGCCTTTTTTGTGATGTTCATTCTTGGGTTTTCCATAAATGTATTAACCATGTTGGCGTTGGTTCTTGCCATTGGTTTGGTAGTAGATGACGCCATTGTAGTTATGGAAAATATCTACGCTAAAATTGAACAGGGAATGAACCCCATTGAAGCCGGATTTAAAGGCTCTCGTGAAATCTTTTTTGCCATTATATCAACCACTACGGCCTTGGTAGCCGTGTTCTTGCCGGTAATTTTCCTTGAAGGCTTAACCGGAAGGCTGTTCCGTGAATTTGGGTTGGTTTTAGCCGGTGCTGTTGTTATTTCTTCATTTGTAGCGCTCACGCTCTCACCTATGCTTTCATCTAAAATTTTGAAAAAACGAGAAAAGCATAATGCAATTTACAGAGCTACAGAACCATTTTTTAGTGGGATGAACAATGCCTATCGTTCATCATTAACAGCCTTTATGAAAGTTCGTTGGCTGGCTTTTGTGGTAATTTTGATAACAGGAGGGATGATTGCTTATTTTGGGCTTAGCCTTCAGCAGGAACTTGCCCCTCTGGAAGATAGAAGTCGTATGCGTGTTTTCGCTACCGGACCCGAAGGAGCTACGTTTGAGTACATGGATAGGTATGTTGATGAAATGGTTGCTTTAATTCAGGATGAAATTCCGGAATATGAAGCCATTATTTCGGTAACCTCTCCCGGTTTTGGAGCTGCATCGTCTGTGAACTCGGCTTTCATCAACTTAATACTATCAAACCCTGCTGATCGAACTCGAAGTCAGTTTGAAATTGCCGACCACCTAAGTGATTTACTTCGGGAAAATACAGCTGCACGCGGTTTTGTTACTCAAGATCAATCCATACGTGCTCAAAGAGGTGGTTTACCTGTTCAATATGTTATTCAGGCACCAAACTTTGAAACCTTGTCAGAATATCTTCCAAAATTTATGGAAGCCGCCAACAACGACCCAACGTTTTCAGTAGTTGATGTTGACTTAAAATTCAACAAACCCGAATTAAATATTGAAATAAATCGGGATAGAGCGCGAAATCTCGGGGTATCTATTCGAAATGTTGCGCAAACACTTCAGCTTGCTTATAGTGGTCAACGCTTCGATTATTTTATCATGGATGGCAAACAATACGAAGTGATCGGCCAAATGGCGCGTGAACACCGGAATCAGCCTATTGATCTTGCCTCTCTTTATGTTAGAAGTGATACAGGCAGACTCATACAATTAGATAATTTGATTACGCTATCGGAAGAAAGTAACCCACCTGCACTTTATCGCTTTAACAGATATGTTTCTGCAACGGTTTCTGCCGGTTTAGCCGGTGGAATGGCGTTGGGAGACGGAATCAACGCAATGGATAGGATTTCTGCCGAGGTTCTGGATGACCGCTTTGTCACTTCCCTAACCGGTACATCAAGAGATTTTGCTGAAAGTTCCTCAAGTTTACTTTTTGCTTTTATGTTAGCAATTATCCTAATCTATTTGATTCTTGCCGCTCAATTCGAAAGTTTCAGGGACCCATTCATCATTTTATTTACAGTTCCATTGGCTATTGGTGGTGCATTATTAAGTCTGTGGATATTCGGTCAGACTATTAACATATTTAGCCAGATTGGTATGATAATGTTGATAGGTTTGGTAACCAAGAATGCGATTCTAATTGTAGAATTCGCCAATCAACGTAAAGAAGCTGGTTTGGATGTTTTTGAAGCCATTACCGATGCAGCCGCGGCTCGTTTTCGTCCAATTTTAATGACCAGCTTGTCAACTGTATTGGGAGTCTTGCCCATTGCACTCGCTCTTGGTGCCGGAAGTGAAAGCCGTATCCCAATGGGTATAGCAATTATAGGTGGATTGATATTTGCCAGCTTTTTAACACTGTATGTAATACCGGCAATCTATTCGTTCTTTAGTAAAAAAGAAGCCAATGTAAAGATAGATTTCGATCAGTTTGAGTTGGAAGTGACAAATAAAGAAAAAGTCACAGCCAGTTAAGGTTCATTTCAGGAAATATTATTCTATTTAAAAGGGAAGAACTGCAATTCAAGACCTTCCCGATAGTTGGCAAGGTCAAAAGGGTACCTGAGTACCCTGAGCATGAATTTGTCATTTTCAACGTAGCTAACATGGAATTGCGCTTCGCGAGAATCGCTTCGCTTGGAGTGCAGCATTTTAAAAACACCCAAATTTGGTTGAGTGTGATATTTGTCTATGTCTAATGTATTTAATGGCCTAAGATTTGCATTTCATGATTTCGTGAATAATCCGGGTTATATTTTTGTCTATACCTTACCGTTTGAAAAATTTCTTGGTGAATAATTCGGGTTAAATACCTAATTTCATGTCAAATTTTTAACATACAATCTACATTAGTGGAACAGGCTCAATTATTTAATAAGCAAGATTTAGAGCGAATTATTAACCGCTTTGCCTATCAATTTACTGAGCCTTACGACGATTTATCCCATCTGGCAATCATAGGAATGCAAACTCGTGGGGTTTATATTGCCCGACGAATCTGCAAACAGATTGAAAAATACTCCGGTAATGTGCTTCCATTTGGTGTTTTGGATGTTACTTTTTTTAGAGATGATTTTCGTACTAAAATGAAAATGCCCGATGTGCAGGTTACTGATATCCCATTTGATCTGTTTGAAAAAGATGTGATTTTGGTTGATGACGTTATGTACACCGGCAGAACCGTTCGCGCCGCTATGGATGCTCTTTTAGGCTTTGGCCGACCAAAGTCGCTCAAATTCTGTTGCCTGGTTGACAGGGGACATCGTGAATTGCCTATATCGCCCGATTATACCGGTAAGTACGTACCAACCCATTTTTCGGAAGAAATTCAGGTGAAAATTCAGGAAATCGACGACGAAGATGCAGTATATATCGTAAATAAAGGGGAGGCACGCTAATGAGTACACCTTCCGGTGATTATGTCTTTAAACAACCTCATTTACTCGGATTAAAAGAATATTCCGCCGGTGATATCACCCATATTTTAGACCATGCTGTTCATTTTAGAGAGGTGTTGAATCGTCCCGTACCCAAGTTGCCAACTCTTCGTGATAAGACAATAGTTAATCTTTTCTACGAAAACAGTACCCGAACACGACTCTCTTTTGAGTTGGCTCAAAAAAGGCTGGGAGCTGATGTTGTTAATTTTTCGAGCAGTTCTTCCAGTGTCAAAAAAGGCGAGTCTTTAAAAGATACCATTCGTAATATCGAATCCATGAAGATTGATATGGTGGTCGTTCGCCATGAAAGTCCGGGGGTGCCGTATTTTTTGACTCGATGCGTAGATGCAACGATTGTGAATGCAGGTGATGGTGCCCATGAGCATCCCACTCAGGCTTTGCTGGATATGTTTTCGATGCGTATGAAGTTGGGAGACCTTAAAGGGATGAAAGTTGTAATTATTGGTGATATTTCGCACAGCCGGGTGGTACGATCAAATATTATAGGGCTGACACGACTTGGAGCAGAAGTCAGAGTTTGTGGACCCAAAACGATGATGCCGTTGTTTGTAGATGAACTGGGTGTAGTTGTATCTCACGATTTAGAAGATTGCTTAGGTTGGTGCGATGTAGCAATGGCGCTACGAATTCAATTAGAGCGACAGGACGGTGCCTTATTCCCTAGTATTCGGGAATATCATCAGCAATTTGGAATTAAAATGGAACACTTAAGGCGACATAAAAATTTTGTTGTAATGCACCCCGGGCCGATAAATCGTGGTGTAGAGATGGAAAGCGACGTTGCCGATAGCAATAGGGCTATTATTTTAGATCAGGTTACAAATGGGCTGGCAGTACGGATGGCAGTTTTATATTTATTAAGTGGAAGAGCATCGGAAGTCGAAAATTATCGTTAATTTAAACTTTCCATATTAGCTTCAGTTATTTAAAATACATTTTTGTATTCATACTTCTAAAATGATGCGTCAATTTATACTTGTAATTTTTTCATTTCTCTTATTTTTTTCATGTTCGAATGATGATAAAAAAAATACCTATCGAGATTTTGCCGGAGTTTGGCAAAGCGATCAAGAAAACGCTTCTATTGAAATCGATTTTGAAGGAGATACAGGCTTGGGCTTTATAACGTTAGAAAACGTGCTTCATGATTTTTCTGCTTCAATAGAAAACGGAACCCTTAAGCTAAACTTTCAAGATAGAAACCCCGTTGAAGCGGATATTACGAGTTCAGGTCAATTGATTTTAAACGAAGAGTTATCAGATGGGCAAAGTCTTGATGGTTTGACATTTGATTTAGTAAGACCATTTGCGGTATTCAATCCAAGTAATTACGATTTTCATAGTCGGGATGTAGATCGGGAATGGTATGTAGCGTTTAATTTCAACGGAAACATGACATTTGAACATATCGATGGAACTGAGTTTACTTCCATTGTATCTACCTTACCAACGTTTAACACAGCCGATAATCGAACCGATGCAAGAGCCGCATCCGACGAAGGCTTTGTAGAAATTGCAATATCCCATGATGGAGCATCCTACTACAACGACTATCAAGTTTTAGTTACAGTTAATTTGGGTGCTCAAGGTCGTTCATTTTCTTCCATTGGCCATTTTAATGGGGGCTATCGATTAACAGGAAGGTGGGAACTTTCAAAAGTAGGTGGTAAAGAAATCTCCAGACAAGAATATGGCAGGTCTCTGCCTTTCATAAATTTTAATAGAGGAACACGGGAACTTACAGGTTTTGGTGGGTGTAACAATTTTAGTTCAACCTATACCTATGATAGCAATCAAATTTATTTCCGTGAAATCATATCAACACGGAGAACGTGTCAGTTTATGGAGACGGAAATTTTATTAGTTGATGGTCTTGGCAACAGGAATTTTAGAGTAAGCTATACCCCTAATAGCGTGATGTTTGCCAGTAGGGATTACGAATTTATTTTTACAAGAAGTAATTAAAATCCTTTGGATAGGCCAAACATAAAGCGCGCTTCCCATTCGTCACCAATTGCCGGTTTTAATGTATAAAAAGGCATTCTAATGCTAATCGATAATTCGCTGAGAAAGTTACTTTGCCTTGTCCATCGGTTAATTTCGGCCCACTCGTATACATTCCAAGTCAACCCGGTTCCTATTGATGCGAGCCAATTGGCATCTTCAGATGGTAGTTCAAAGTCATTAACAAAACTTCCGAACCATGCGCGACCTGCTCCCGCATAAGCTTCCAATTCAAGCGAAGCTAATATGCCACTATCGAACGGGCGCGCCGTATTCCACATGGTAAAGTAGAGCATGTTATTCGCAGCAAATAAGCTGTTTAGTGATCCTGAAAGGGCATAACCTGACAAACCTGTTCCAGCTTCATGAATGAGGTTTAAATCAAAGAAAAGATCTGTGTTTAAATTTGCAACTCCCGTATAAGCTCTATTCATCCAGCGATCAATTGCAGAACCTTCTGCCAGGTTAAAAAATTGCTGAGGAGCCATTACACTAGACCCCCCGCCGAAACCAAAACCCCACCGGGATTGTACCGTTCGGGATTGATTAAAGAATGAGTAATTGGCGTTAAGTTCAACCGAATGAGAAGCCCAAACATTGTCGAATGTGGCAACTATCCCGTTAAATCGTAAACCTGTAACAGAAGGGTCTCCAAAGGTTAGTGTGGTTTCAATCCCTCCAAGGCTTCCTCTTTGCCATTCAAATGCAATCGGATTAATAAAGCGATTAGCAGTTTGATTTATGTGAAATGCACTAATCTCAATATGACGATTTGCACGTTCCAAACGGCCATATCTACCAATTTGCTTGTGAATTCCGGCCCGTTGATGATTCACACCGTAATATCGTTCAGCTCGGGCAAACCACCATCCTTCAGACCCTAGAAAACGCCATCTGTCTTCGAATCCAAGGGTGTAATCGACATCAATACGATTGGCATCAAATTCATTTTCAATATTTCCGCTTGTAATTTGAAACGAAATGTCGGTGAGTTTTGTGTCAAATAAATAGGAGCCCTGCATTCTAAAACCGGCTCTAATACCGCTGTTCTCGCCATACCAAAGAACCGGACGATATCCTACCATATATTGATTCCAATTTGGTTGAGTAGGTTCCATGAAACGGTAATCGTAAGGTCTTGGCCAAGTATTATTCAAGCGGTTTACATCTGCCAAACGGTTACTTGGGTCAAGCTCAATGGATTGAATACTACTGCGTTCGAACGGAATGGTGAACTCATATTCTTGGTGTGTCCAAAACCACGATTCTAAATTAATTTGCTCAATAACACTTTCGGCTTCTTTAGTTCGAAGCATTTCGTGCCTCGGAATATGGTAGAGAATTTCCGTGCCATCTTTGAATGTCACCAATAAGTCAACGGGCATCAAAAAATCACTTTTGTTCAGGAGACGGATGTGCGTTTCCCCACCTGAAGAACGCACTCTATCTACAGCCAGGTCAATTGTGCGCGTGGAATGCATCATGGTATCAAAATACCAACCGAGCATCATCCCACTTTCTTTTTCTACAATACGTCGGAAATCGGTTGGGTCGGGATGCCTGAATTTGAATTCTTGGAAGTAGCGTTGTAGCGAGCGTTTTAATACATCAGCTCCAACTATGTATTCTAATTGATGAAGAATAATAGCACCTTTACGATAAGATGCCATTGAATAAGCTGCATTGGTGTGATAATGATCGGCATGTTGCCCCATGTTTTCTTCAAGCTGATCGTGTACTAATCGCAGATAAGCCATATAGGATGGAGCGTGCGGATCGCCTTCATCCCCAAACAAATGCTGCATTACCAGGCTGCTCATATAAACAGTAAAGCCTTCATCCATCCAATGATGCAGGCTTTCGTTTGTTGCTAAAGTAGTTTGGAACCACATGTGAACCAGTTCGTGAACGGTAACGCCAACCAAACTTCTAAGGTTTCTGTGTCCTGTAATCATAGTAGCCATTGGATATTCCATACCCCCATCAGCACCTTGAATAACACTAAATTGCTCATACGGATATTCTCCGATGTAGGCGTTCATAAATCGAACAGCTTCGGCGGTGAGTTCATCTAAGTATTGCCAGTTAGATGTTTCGGGTCGCTCAACAAACAAAAAGTGTAAACGCGGACCATCTTCCATATCGTAAATGTGATGGGTATACTCATCATGGGCGGCCCACATAAAATCGATTACATTGGGCGCAAAGAAATTCCAGGTAAGCTCTTCTCCTTCAGGCAAACTCAGGGGTAGATTCGGGTCTTCGTATCCGTGTCCAACTTCTTGTGGATTTTGTAAATAGCCCGTACCACCCAAAGTAAAGTTTCGATCGATATGAATGGTTACATCAAAATCTGCAAACGTACCATGAAACTCTCGTGCAACGTAAGGGTGCGTATGCCACCCGTCTTTGTCGTATTCCGCAATTCGAGGATACCACTGCGCCATTGAATAGGCTATACCCTCTTGGTTATCTCTACCGGTTCGCCGAACTTGAACGGGAACCTGAGCAGAGAAAACCATATCAATTTCGGTTTTTTCGCCGGGTTGGATAGGTGTGTGCAGATGAGCGATTAAAACAGTTCCTTCAATATCCCAAGTTATATTTTCGTAATCTTGCAGCATGGCATGGATACGTTGAATACCAATTTCATCATCACTTAAATGAAAAATCCTATCCCCAATTCGCGGATCAGGATCGATAATTGTACGGGCGCGTCTGTCCATCATACTCTCAGGTTGAAACGCATTATAGTACAGGTGGTAATAGAGGGTATGAAG
>PXCK01000206.1 GCA_003566635.1 Balneolia bacterium
GGCGGTCAGTCCGGAGACAGAAGTTCCAGACGATCCAGAACAAAACGCAGCAGAAATTAACAGAACTGGAATAGACTATGTTAGAACCAAAAAGAATTCACCGACGACGTGTACACCGTGACAAGCTGAAAGGCAATTCTCAGCGTGGACATACTCTGGCATTTGGAAGTTTCGGATTAAAAGCTTTGGAGCCTAAATTCATCACTTCCCGGCAGATTGAAGCGTGTAGGGTAACCATTGCCCGTACACTACAGCGTGATGGAAAAACATTTATACGAATATTTCCAGACCGTCCGATGACAAGCAAGCCTGCTGAAACCAGGATGGGTAAGGGTAAAGGCGCATTGAGTCACTTTATTGCGGTTGTTAAACCCGGTAGAATACTCTTTGAAATTGCCGGTGTAAGCGAAGAACAAGCAAAAGAAGCACTAAGGCGTGCGTCTCATAAACTGCCAATTAAAACGAAATTTATTAAGCGCCGCGACTACGACGGGGCATAATTGACAGAGGAAATAATGAAAGCACACGAATTACGCGACTTAACGCTTACTGAATTGGAAGCCAGGTTAAAAGACGAAAAGGATGCACTGCAAAACTTTCGTTTTAACAAATCAATTGCGGGACAAATTGAAAACCCTGCAAGGATTAAGAATACAAAACGTGAAATATCCCGTTTAAAAATGATTATTAATGAAAAAGTAGGTGCTGAATAACACTATGGCTGAAGCACAAAGATCTCAAAGAAGAACAAGAACCGGACGTGTAGTTAGCGATCGAATGGATAAAAGTATTTCCGTTGCCGTTGACCGCCAGATTAAACACCCTATTTATGGTAAGTTTATCACCAAAACCACGAAGTACATGGCACATGATGAAAACAATGATGCCAATATCGGTGATACCGTTTTGATAATGTCGACCCGACCACTGTCCAAACGCAAATCATGGCGATTGGTAGAAATCTTAGAAAGAGCAAAATAACATTCAATTTTGTAGGTAGAAGCTCATGATTCAAACAAGTTCTGTATTAAATGTTGCTGACAACAGTGGTGCAAAAAAAGTGATGTGCATCAAGGTACTTGGAGATTCCAGAAGGCGTTATGCACGTATTGGAGATCTGATTTCCTGTTCTGTAAAATCAGCTATCCCTGGCGGTAACGTTAAGAAAGGGGAAGTTGTGCTGGCAGTTGTTGTAAGAACTAAAAAAGAAATTCGACGTCGTGATGGTAGTTACATCAGATTTGATGAAAATGCGGCGGTAATTATTAACAAAGAGAAGGAACCTGTTGGAACGCGTATATTTGGCCCTGTGGCCAGAGAACTTCGAGAGAAGAGCTTTATGCGCATCGTTTCACTGGCTCCCGAAGTACTTTAAAACCCATTGTTATGCCACGTAAGTATAACACCCAAAAAAAATTACATGTAAAGAAAGGCGATCAGGTATTAATGATTGCCGGTAACGATAAAGGCAAAAGAGGTCGAGTCTTATTTGTTTATCCAAAACAGGACCGTGTTCTTGTTGAAGGTATGAACATGAGAACTCACCACGAAAAGCCTTCTCAGGATAACCCTCAGGGTGGACGGTTAAAGCGGGAAGCTTCAGTGCATATCTCTAATGTTATGGTTATCGATCCTACAACAGACGAACCATCGCGTATTGGCCGGAAAAGAATCGAAGAAGAAGGTGGTGGCCGATGGGTACGATATGCAATAACCAGTGGCGAAATCATTGATAAATAATTATTAGAATGGCAGAAGCAAGACTATATACACTTTATAAGAAAGAGATTGGCACTAAGCTCACAGAAGAGTTTAAGTACGAGAATGTTATGGCTGTGCCCAAACTTCAGAAGATCATAATTAATGTCGGAGTTGGAGAAGCTATTAACGATGCCAAGCAACTTGACACCGTTGTGGAGAATGTGGCTACAATTACAGGACAAGCACCTGTAAAAACCAAAGCCAAAAAATCTATCTCGAACTTCAAGTTAAGACAAGGAATGCCTATTGGCTGTAAGGTTACTCTTCGAGGGAAGATTATGTATGAATTTCTCGACAGATTAATAAACCTTGCACTTCCAAGAACACGCGATTTCCAGGGTATTCCCAATAAGAGTTTTGATGGCAGAGGCAACTATACTATGGGTATTAAAGAGCATACCATCTTCCCGGAAATTGATGTTGATAAAGCAAAACAAATTCATGGTATGGATGTGACTTTTGTAACAAATGCAGAGACAGATGAAGAAGCTTTTACTCTTCTCAAGCATTTCGGAATGCCATTCAGAAAATAATAATCGATAAAGAACAAAGAATAAAATGGCTAAGAAATCCTGGATAGCACGTAACGAGAAAAGAAAAGCAACTGTAGAGAAGTATGCTGAAAAACGCAGAGAACTTAAAGAAGCCGGAGATTATGAGGGCTTGCAAAAACTTCCTCGCGATGCCAGCCCTACAAGAGTTAGAAACCGTTGTTCATTAACAGGTCGCTCCAGAGGATACATCAGTAAGTATGGAGTTTCCAGAATCAAGTTTCGTGAATTGGCTCTTAACGGTAAAATACCAGGCATTCGTAAAGCAAGTTGGTAAAACTGGAGAAATAAATTATGCATAGCGACACAATATCAGACTTTTTAACACGCGTACGAAATGCTCAACAAGCCGGCCATCGCCGCGTTGACGCACCTGCTTCTAAAGTGAAGCGGGCCATGGCAAAAATTCTTGTCGATAAAGGGTACATCAGCAAATTCATAGACATTGAAGATAACAAGCAAGGTATTTTGCGTCTTTTTCTGAAATATGATGCATATGGTCATCCGGTTATTAAAGAACTTAAGCGTATTTCAAAGCCCGGTTTAAGGAAATACAGCTCCACCGAACTGATTCCGAGATCTTACAACGGATTAGGAATCGTTATTTTGTCTACATCGCAGGGTGTTATGACTGATAAGGAAGCTCGTAAACTTAAAATTGGCGGAGAAGTTCTCTGCTCTGTTTACTAAACCAAAGAAAT
Source organism: Balneolia bacterium (assembly GCA_003566635.1). Lineage (GTDB taxonomy): Bacteria > Bacteroidota > Rhodothermia > Balneolales > Cyclonatronaceae > PXCK01. The sequence goes on from PXCK01000206.1 coordinate 3,014, forward strand.
TAAAGTTATGTCACGTATAGGCAAACAGCCAATTCCCCTTTTAAAAGACACTGAGTTCAGCATCGGCGCTGATAACGTGGTTACCATTAAGGGACAGAAAGGAACAAGTTCTCTTAGAATAAATCCCGAAATCAATATTGAAGTTAAGGAAGATGAAATCCTTGTAACTCGCAGTAACGATACAAAACAGCAGAAATCACTGCACGGATTGTATCGCTCACTGATAAACAATATGGTGCAGGGAACTTCTGAAGGGTACAAAAAGCAACTTGAAATAATAGGTGTTGGATTCAGAGCTACGTATACAAACGGAGTTTTAGAATTGAACCTGGGTTATTCGCACCCTATTTATCTTGTACCGCCTGATGGAATCGAAATTGAAGTTGATACCAAAACCAAAAAAAATCCGATTCTAAATATCTCAGGTATTGACAAAGAGTTGGTTGGGCAGGTTGCTGCAAAAATAAGATCTATGAGAAAACCTGAACCATATAAAGGTAAAGGAATCAGGTATCTTAATGAAAATGTCAGAAGAAAAGCCGGTAAATCAGCTGCTAAATAATTTTTGAGATCGCAAGCAAATGAAAAAAAATACGTTAAAAACAGAACGCAGAAATAAAATCCGAAGAAGGATTCGTTCCACCATTAGGGGAACAGCTGAACGTCCCAGATTAAGCATTTTCAAGAGCAATAAGCACACTTATCTGCAGCTTATTAATGATCTTGAAAACGCCACGATCACAACTGTTTCAACAAAATCGCAGGGTCTCCAGAGTGAATTGAAAGGGAAAGCAGGTGTTGAATCAGCTAAGATTATTGGTGAAGCTCTTGCTAAAACTGCACTCGATCAGGGAATCAAAAAGGTGGTTTTCGACCGAAGCGGATATAAATATCACGGAATTGTTAAAGCCGCAGCGGATGGTGCCCGCGAAGGTGGACTAGACTTTTAAAATATTATTCAATTATGCCTAAAATTCGAAGAAAACATAATATACCGGCAGCTAATCTCAATCTTGAAGAGAAGCTGGTACATATTAACAGAGTCTCTAAAGTGGTTAAAGGTGGTCGTAGATTCAGCTTTAATGCCATTGTGGTTGTTGGAAATGGTGAAGGGGTTATTGGCCATGGACTTGGAAAAGCCAATGAGGTCGCAGATGCAATCCAAAAAGGCTTCGATAATGCCAAGAAGAATCTGATTAAAGTACCATTGACCAAAACCGGCAGTATACACCATCCGATTGTAGGAAAAGCAGGTGCAGGAAAAGTTCTTCTTCGTCCGGCATCAGAAGGTACCGGTGTAATTGCAGGCGGTGCTGTAAAATCACTGCTTGATGTTGCGGGTGTACAGAACATACTTTCAAAATCTCAAGGCTCTTCCAATCCACATAATATGGTAAAAGCTGCTTTTGAAGCATTGCGTCAGCTTACCGATCCTGTTGAAGTTGCCCAACGCCGCGGTGTTAGTGTAAGTAAAGTATTTGAAGGTTAATAGACAGATTTAGAAAACAGATAAGATCATGAAATTACACAATCTAAAAGCACCCGCCGAAAATAAGAAAACACGTAAGCGTGTTGGACGAGGCCAGGGATCCGGGATTGGTGAACAGTCGGGACGGGGCCATAACGGGCAGAAGTCGAGAAGCGGAAGTAAAGTAAAAGCCTGGTTTGAGGGAGGTCAGATGCCTCTCCAGAGAAGGATTCCAAAATTTGGTTTCAAAAACCGTTTCCGTGTAGAATACCAAGCCTTTAATGTTCAAAAACTCTCCGACTTCATCGAAGCCGGACGTTTAACAGAGACCGTTACATACCAGGGAATGGTAGAAAATGGTTTGGTTTACAAAAACCAAAAAGTAAAACTTTTGGGAACAGGTGAAATCGACAAGAAGGTTTCTGTTGAAGTACACGCTTGCAGCGCACAGGCAAAAGAAAAAATCGAAGCTGCCGGTGGTTCAGTAACCATCATCGAATAAACGAAATTACAGACCCTCAGTTTATCATAACTAATGAGTTTAATAGAAAACTTTAGAAACATCTTTAAAATCGAGGACCTGAGAAACCGCATAC
>PXCK01000082.1 GCA_003566635.1 Balneolia bacterium
TCACTCTTCTTTTATCTGCTTCTTCCTGGGTGAACAATGGTGTTTGAGCTAATCCATCTAGAGCTTGGTTAAATCCGGCGAAACCTGCATTTAATTGAGCGGCTGTCTCTGCATCAAACTCTAATACGTTGTAAGCAACTGCTCTAAAATAGGGTATGGCTAAAATTGGAGGGATATTTGCAACAACACCCTTGGCATTGGTTTGTGTTAGCAATGTTTGGAGCACTACCCCAAAATCTTGCTGGAAGCTGGCGGTAGTTGTAAGTGCTACAGGGTTAGATCCTCCACTCAAAGCGTAACCAAGTACATCATTATTGCCAATCCATAAAGAAAAAAACGTTGGATTAGCTGAAATGGCATCACTTAAGATGGTTGATGTACCGGGATTTGAAGCCATTCTTGCATAAAAAGGACTAAATGCAGGAGTTTCCGGTACAGCAGCATTGGGGTCAAGAAGCGTGCTTACACGTGCCCCCGGAATGCCAAAGTTATTGAGATCAGTAACAGAACCTGTGAATGGCCCAATTGGGTCACCATTTAGAACAGGTGAAGGCCCGGGAATGGAAGTATCAAGCTTGAAGCGTCCTAAAACCATACCATTTGCAGGGTTTGCTACAGCCGTGTTAAAACCATTAGGAGAGTTGATATCCGGCTGGTTAAACGTTTCCGAACCACCTGATAAAGCAAATTGGTTGTTGAGCATTACAGGAAGAGAGTTCTGTTGCCCTAAATCGTAAAGAGCAGCATCCATAAAGCCGGCAGTAAGTGAATTCCCGATTGCAACATAGTTGGTAAAATCGGCAGAACCGGATGTCCCCTCTACAGGTGGTGGAACCGGATTGCTTTCCTTTTGTGAATTTACAAGAGAATCAAATTCACCATCGCAGCTAATCAAAACCAGAACTGCGATAACGGTAGAAACAGTAAGTTTAAAAATTGTTTTCATAGGTCTAAATATCTTAGTTCAGGAATTGATCGAATGTTAGCGAAAGTAAGAAAATACCTCCGAGAGAAGGGTTACCATGCGAGGTTGTGTAGCGTTTATTTAATATGTTGCTTCCACTAACTTTTACAATGGTATTGATGTTTGGCACACGATAGCTTATCTGTGCATCTAAGGTCCCGAATGCAGGAACAACACTCTCACCAAAAGCTGATTCCCAGATGAAAGCATCCTGCCAGCGATAGGTGATATTAAAACCTAAGTTTCTGGTTACAGCACGATTTCTGAGTTGAATATTGTATCTCCATTTTGGCGTGTTATAACCTGCACTAAAGCCTTGGTCAAGTAAGTCTTGCTGAGAAACCAGCTCGTTATAGGCAACATTACCACCAAGAATAAAGCCCTGGTTGAGGATAAAATCTACCCCAAGACCAAAACCTTGTGTTACTACATCTCCATCAGCGTTCACATCAAATCCAAAACGTTGCGTTGGAACGGTACCGTTAATAATTGCTTCTTGTCCGTCTACGCTTGCAGCATCGAAATCACCCGGATCGTTGGTCAAACCATTAGGCACACCCTGTGTAAAATCAATTTCTGCAAGAAAATCGTTATAAACACTGTAGTAATAATAAGCATCAATGAAAACACGGTTATTAAGAAGTGTTCTATAACCAATTTCGAAAGCATTTACTTTTTCTGTTTTGAACTCATCGAATTCTACCCGTTCTAATAGGGCTCTGGCATCAGCCATAGAAGCACCTTGTTGAAGTGCCTGGCGCGCAGCGTCAACACTTTCGGTAATGTAAACAGGATTGGTTTCAAAACGGTATCTGTCTACTAAAACCGGGTTTGCACCAACAAGTCGGCGGGTAACAACATCTAAATCAATAAATTGATCTTGTGTACTTGGTATGCGGAAACCACGCTGGAATGATGCGCGGATATTGTGATCATCAAATAAGGTATAAACGGCAGAAACTCTCGGAGACCACTGTCCGGCAAAGTACTCGTTTTTGTCATAGCGAATGGAACCTTGAATAGAAAGATTACCGTCAAGCATATTGCGCGTTAGCTGTGCATACGTACCAAATTCATTTATATCAAATTCATCTCCATTATCCTGCAAAGCAAATAATGTACCTTCTGAGTTAAGTGCGTACCTGCGGTAGTTAGCACCGGCTACGATTTCAACTACTTCCGGATCTACTACATCAGAAAAGTTATACATTACCTCTCCATGCCATAGAGCTGATCTGTCAAGGAATTGGGCTCCACCTTCTGATATAGGTAAATTTCTGTATAGTTCGGACAACTCCTCAAATTCCGGCGTTCCCGGTCTTGCCTGAGCAGTTTCTCCGGCAACACGAGCTATAGCATGTGCTTCTTCAACGGTTGACCCACTGGTTCGGGCACCTGCAAAAGCCTGAAAGTAAGCAGGAATAAATGTGTCACGATTAATTAATGACGCAAGAGTATTTGCTGCGTAAGTATCACCGGCATCTTCCTGAGTTGTGTAAACACGAGCAAAGAAACGAGGATTTCTTAATTCGATTTTACCGGTCCAGATTGAGAATCCATCTAATACGAAACGGTCATTTGCGGTATATACAGTGCTACCGGAGCCCCAGTTAAACTGGCCAAGTAGCTCAAACCTGTCGCTAAGACGGTAATGAAGGGCTGTACCAAACTTCAAACTTTCAGTTGTGTTATCCACAAACTCTGATTCTGCAAACCCTGTGGGCGTAAATGCTCCTTCCAAACCATCGGGTAATAAAGAACGAATAGCAGCAATTTGTGCACCTGTTGCGCCACCATCGGCAATTACTCCGTCGGCAATTGAGCCAATGGTTACAAGAGGCTGTCCATAAACGTTAACACCATCGTAAAACCGGTTATCGCCACGACTAGTAGCTCCGCGCTCAACAACACCAAATGTAGCGGGCCCCTGATCACGAGTATCTACACCAATAAAGTCTGATGCTCTTAAATAAGAGAAGTTTACTTTAAAACCTAACCTATCGTCAAAAGCTGTGGCATAGCGGAAAGAATAATCCTGATAAATAGAAGCATCATCATCACGACCATCAACATGGTTTAATCCCATCGTTACATTGGCTGATACACCTTGATATTCAAATGGATTCTTACTAGTAAGTAATAGAATACCATTTAAAGCATTAGGCCCGTAAAGAGCAGAAGCAACACCGGGGATAAGTTCAGCGCTCTCTAAATCGATATCTGAAATACCAACTACGTTACCCACCGGGAAATTAAGTCCCGGAGCCTGATTGTCAATTCCGTCAATTAGCTGAACAAAACGAGTATTACCGTTGGCTGCAAAACCTCTTGTATTAATTGATCTGAATGTTAAACTTTGTGCTGAGTAATCTACCCCTTTTAAATTAGCAAGAGCATCGTAAAAAGAAGGTGCAGCTGACTCTCGAATGGCAATGGCGTCCATCTTTTCGATAGAAACCGGCGATTGAAGAACAGTTTGTTCAACACGAGATGCCGAAACAACAACATCGCTACCAATTACGGCTTGTTCAACCATACGAACTTCAAGACCTGAAACATTTTGTTCGGTTATTTCTATGGATTGAGTTCGATACCCGATACTTGTAAAGTCGAGAGTGAATGGCAAAGATTGGCTGGTTGTGAGTGTAAAGTTACCATTTATATCAGATGATACACCTCGAACCGTCCCCCGAATCATAATGTTAACACCAATAAGTGTTTCATTGGTTCTATCATCAACAACGGTACCTTGAACTGTAACAGTTTGCGCATTTGCGGCACTAACAGCAAGCCCAGATAATAGTAGTCCTACAGCAAAGCTGTAGAGCAGAATAGTAGATATCCTCATGTGTGTGTGTATTTAGATGAATTGATTTTAGCAGAATACAGAAAACATTCACAAGGTTAAACAATCAGCCAAATCACTATTGCATGCATATTACTTTTTGTTGACCAAACATACAGCAATCGATAACCCCGATAAAAGTCTTAACTGCTTTTAACTGCAAAAATCAGTTTATAAGCATTAGTACAATAGTAAAAAAAAATACGATACTTTGGAAGCCCTTCCACGATAAAAATTAAATAATTGTTAAATTAGCGTCAGTAAGCAGTTACTGCCGGGCAACAGAGAGTTATCTCATTATCTCAATATCATCTTCTGCAGATTCAGGTGCCTTGGTTAGCAGGCTTATCAAAACAGTAATGAATAGCGCAAATATGAAGCCGGGAATTAGTTCGTACGTTATTGCACGAAGTTCGTCATTTAGCCTCCAAACTATTGTAACAATTGCACCGGCTAGCATGCCGGCAGCTACCCCGTACCCTGTAGTGCGCTTCCAATAAAGAGCAAGTATGGTTGTTGGTCCAAGTGAAGCCCCCAAACCGGCCCATGCAAAAAGTACAAGCCAAAAAACTAAGTCCTCCGCCAGAAAACCAATAATTAACGCTGATACAACTAATAACAGCACTATAGCACGGCTCATAATTACCAAAGTCGACTGAGGTATTTCTTTGTCTACAGCAATCATTTTTTCATATATATCCCGAACAATGCTGGATGCTCCTACCAATAATTGTGAGTCGGCAGATGACATAATCGCTGCAAATACAGAAGCCATTACAACACCAAAAAAAACAGGGTGCAATAAAGTGTTTGCGAGGTGTGGAAAAAGATTTTCGGTATCGGCTCCGGGTATTAATGCCAAATCGGGGAAAAGGACTCTGCCTGCTAACCCTGTAAACAAGGCACCCCAAGCCATTAAAATGTTCCAACCGGTTCCTACTAAGCATGCAAATTTCAGGTTCTTTTCGTCATCAATTGAAAGATAACGAGAAACGATATGGGGATTTCCCGGCGACCCGAGTCCAATAGCTAAGGCACCTATGGCTGCACCAAAACTTAATGCATAGGGATCTACAAGAGAAACATCTAAAATTGTTAACTGTTCAACTACGAATGCCCATCCACCCAAATTATATATTAGCAAGGTAGGAAGTAGTACCAATGAAAAAAGCATCAGAAAGCCTTGAAGTACGTCTGTTAAGCTTACGGCTAAAAAACCGCCAAGCATAGTGTATAGCAACACAATTATTGCAGTAAGAATAATTCCGGTTGTTGGTTCAATGCCAAAGCCAGATGTAAATGCTTTTCCACCGGCTACAAATTGAGATGATACATATCCGGCCATGAAAATTAAGATTATTGAAACCGAAATAATACGTAGCAAACCTGCTTGTGCCGGAAATCGGTCGGCGAGAATGTCGGGAATGGTAATACTATTTTTTGATTCGGCAAATTTACGCATACGACGTGCATAGTAGAGAAACAAAAAAATCTCTACTACAATATATCCAACAACAGACCATACAGCCTGTACACCAATGCTGTAAGCCATACCCGTAACACCAAGCAACAACCAGGCACTTCTGCCTGAAACCACTGCTGATAGAGCAACCACGAAACGATTCATGGTGCGCCCGCCTATAAAGTACTCGCTAATACCTTTTGATGAAAAACGGGATGCATATATACCGATTCCTATAATCAGCAATAAATATGTAATAAACGAAAAGATTGCCCAATTACTTAAAGCCATCAAATAAATCATTTACTTAGTTTCGTTAGGAAATAAGCGAGTAAAAAAATAACTATCGGAAGAATGAAAAGGACAACATTCATGAGTTAATCATTTGATTGAATTAATGATATGTGCTACAGTAAGTTAAATATTACGACTTAAGATATGTTCTGATTACTGTAAAACAAAATATTTAGCAAGTATATAGATATGTATAATCCGTAAAATTAATTACTTAGCGATTTAAAGATGACGGTCATTTGAACTTTTACAAAAGTAAGTGTTTACAATTCCAGAATATAGCCTCAGTTTTTTTATTAAGCGATTTATAACCTTTTACAGTAAAAAGTAAACTATTTATCCATATTTCGCTTTATTGCCTATGTAACAATTAATTATAGAAAGTCATTAAGTGAAAAAAGCAATACTATTCATATTTATCATACTAATTACAGTTGCTTGTAGCAGCAATGATGAAGCCGAAAATAACGGCTGGGATCGTTCTGCGCTAATTCCAACAGTAGAAACTATTCAGACGGTTTCGGGTTCACTACCACTTGAAGAACGCTTAACGGGAGTTGTAAGAGCAAGGAATCAAATTGAGATTTATTCTGAAATAAACGGACAAGTAGCCGAGATTTTTGTAAATAGTGGGGAAAGAGTTCAAGCAGGTGCACCTCTTCTACGTTTACGCGATACTGAACTTCGTGAAAGGGTTCGTCAGGCTGAGCTTTCTCTTGAAATCGTGGAAGCTCAGGTTAGGCAAGCAGAAGTAAACTTAAACACTGCTAAATCAAGGTTAGCAAGAGCCGAGCAACTGCGTTCAAGAGAATTGGAAACAGAAGCTGAAATTGAAAATCTGAAGGCGGATGTTGAAACTCTTGAAGCTAACTTGCAACTTGTGCAAGCCCAAAGAAATCAAGCCGCATCGGTATTGGATGAAAGAAACTTTGAGTTCGATAATTCTGTAGTACGTGCACCAATCAATGGTTTCATTGGTTTAAGAACTGTTGAGGTTGGTCAAAACATTAATACCGGAACACGTCTTTTTGAGATTGGAGATCTTTCTGAAATGACCATTCAAGTATCATTAAATGAGGGAATGCTATCCTACATAGAAGAAGGACAAACTGTAAATATTACATCAAGAGCATTTGGTGATAATTTTGTTGAAGCTCAACTTACACGTATTTCACCCTTTTTGAATCCGGTTACTAACGCTACTGAAGCCGAAATTGTGGTTCCTAATGATGCAGGCTTGTTACGTTCGGGTATGTTTGTAACCATCGATATTTTATATGGAGAAAGTAGTCAGGCTGTTTTGGTGCCAAACACAGCTATATACAGAAACCCAAATGATGGCCGAAGAGGTGTATTTATTGCAGAAGCATCGTCAATTAATGAGCTAGAGTTTGTAGATGAAGAACGGCCTGAAATTATTGGGCCAGTTCCAATGAGGTTTGTTCCGGTTGAAATTGTTGCCCAAGGCCGTCAGGTTTCGGGAATCGACGGTATTAATAGTGGAGACTATGTAGTTACTATTGGGCAAAATCTGCTGGCATCCGGTAGGGAAAGTGCTCGTTTACGTGTGATTGAATGGGATAGAGTAATTCGTCTTCAAGAACTTCAAAGTAGAGATTTGCTGGAGATGATTCAGCAAAAGCTAGCTAATCGCAATGGTGTTGATACGTCCGGTGTATAAGTTAAAGGTTAAAAAGAACTGAACAATGGCAATTTATAAAAAATCGATTGAGAGACCCGTAGCAACAGCTATGGTGTATTTAATAATTATAACTTTGGGAATTGTAGGCTTTCGAATGTTGCCGGTAGATTTGCTACCTCCAATTGAATACCCTCAATTATCAATAGTGGTAAACTACCCTAATGTGGGCCCCGAGGAGATGGAGTTTATCATTACCGATCGGATTGAAAATGCAATTGCAGGGATTTCAAATATCGAGCGGGTTAATTCTACCTCAAGCGAAGGTAGCAGTCGTGTTACTCTTAATTTTACTCAAAATACCAATTTAGATGAAGCTGTAAATGATGTAAGAGCAGCTTTAGACAGGGTTCGCAGGTCTCTTCCGCCGGAAGTAGAAGCACCAAGAATTTGGCGTTTTGATCCTAATGATTCACCAATTGTTATAGTAGGTGCCCGCTCTGAGCGAGAAATGGATGAATTGACCCGAGTTCTTGAACGGGAAATTGCTAAACGCTTTGAACAGATTCCGGGAGTTGGAAGTATTGATGTTTGGGGGGGAGTGTACAGAGAAATTCATGTAGATATGGTTCGCGAGCGTATGGCTGCTGCTAATGTTACAGCTACGGATATTGTAACAGCCATTGGAAGAGAAAATGTTAATGCTCCGGGTGGAAACATTCGAGAAGGGTTTAGTGACTTGTATGTACGCACAATGGGAGAGTTTCAATCAGCCGAAGAAGTTGCACAAACCATTGTAACCGTTGTTGATGGTACGCCTATTCGTGTTGGTGATGTAGCAAATGTAACTTTAGGTTTTCAGGATATTGGTCGTTATATCGAGATAGAGGATATGCCAACTATTCGAATGGGGATTCGGAAGCAAAGTGGAGCCAATACCGTTGCTGTAGCCGAAATGGTACATCGGGAAGTAGAACGTGTAAATCTTGAACGATCCGACTTGCAACTAAGAGTGATTACCGACCAAAGTGATTTTATTCAGGGTTCTATTGATAGTGTAAGAAATGCGGCAATATGGGGTGGGATTCTTGCGGTTATCGTGCTTTTCTCATTCCTTAGAAATGGTTCAACTACTATGATTATTGCGGTTACCATTCCAATATCTATCATAGCAACATTTGGATTACTCTATTTTAATGGATTAACCCTAAACCAAATGAGTTTTGGTGGTTTAGCGCTCGGTGTTGGTTTAATTGTTGATAATGCCATTGTAGTATTAGAGAATATCGTTAGAAAACGGCAAAACGGTATGAATCGAAAGGAAAGTGCAGTAGTTGGAACCCGTGAAGTAACAGGAGCCATTATAGCTGCTACGCTCACAACCTCGGTCATATTCTTACCAGTTGTTTTTATGCAAACAGTTACAGGATTGTTGTTCCAGGAATTGGCACTTGTAGTAGTTTTTTCTTTGATATGTTCATTGTTGGTTGCTCTTACATTGGTGCCCATGTTGTCAAGTAAATTCTTATCTATAAAGCCTGATAACGAAGATCCGGAAAAGCGTAGTAGATGGTCTAAGTTTTTTGAGAAAGTAGAAAACCGATATTCACTTCTGGTAGAGAAAGCATTACGCAGAAAAGCATGGATTGTGGGTGTTACTATTATATTGATGGGTGGTTCTATCTACATCATTCCAAGTATTCCATTTGAACTCTCACCCCAAACTGAAGCCGATGAAATACGAATTCGAATGAATATGGCAGGAGGTACCAATATTTCTGTAATGTATGAATATTTACAGGAGTTGGATGAAATTGTTAGTGCAGTTGTTCCAATGGATGATGTTCGTTACGTGTCTAAAGAAGCACGAAACGGAAATGCTCAAATCGACTTAACACTTGTTGAACAATCACAACGAACCCGTTCTGCAAATGCCTTAGCCGATGAAATACGAGAAAGATTACATGGAACCATTCCGGGTGCAAACATTCGGGTTGATGCACGTACCGGACTTTGGGTTCTCCGTCGGGTTTTTAGTGGTGGTGGCGGAGATGATGGTGAATCTGTACAAATACAATTACGAGGATTTGACCTTCAAACATCAGAAGAATTAGCCGAAGTGATACGGGATAGATTAGAAGTATTAGATGGTGTAACCGATGTATTTGCTCGTATTCGTGATGACAGACCAGAACAAAACATTCGCTTTGATCGTGAAAGGATGTCCAGATTGGGGGTTGGTGCAAGAGAACTTGCTACAGCCATTCAAGCTAATGTTGGGGGTTCCAGAGCCGGGTTTTTAAGGCAAAGTGGGGAGGAAATACCAATAACTGTGAGATTACGCCCGGAAGACAGAGGGTCAATTATGGATATTGATAACATTTCTGTTAGAAGTTCATCGGGTGATTTAATACCAATTTCTACGCTTACTGAGCAGGTTAGCGAACGAGGTCCATCTTCCATTAATAGGATAAATGGTCAGAGAGTTACTTATATAACTGCAAACCTTGAGCAAGGTGTGGCTTTAGGTTCTGCTGTAGATATGATGCGTTCAGATTTGTCTCAGTTACCACTACCTGATGGGTTTTCCATTTATTTCGGCGGAGAATACGAAGAACAAATTCGTGCTCAAAGAGATTTTACCATGGCAATTCTGATGGCTATTCTACTTATTTACATGGTAATGGCGGCTCAATTCGAACGCTTTATTGACCCGTTGATTGTGATGTTCTCTGTACCTGTTGCTATTGTAGGTGTAGTTCCTGTGCTATTATTTACCAGTACAACCTTAAACTTACAAAGCCTAATGGGGGTAGTAATGCTTATTGGTATTGTGGTTAACAATGCCATTGTATTGGTAGATTATATCAATCTTATGCGTAGAGAACGAGGATTGGGAATCAGGGAAGCAATTATTGAAGCCGGCCGGCTTCGTTTACGACCAATTTTAATGACTACTTTAACTACTATTCTAGGTTTGCTACCACTTGCTTTTGCATTTGGTACAGGCGGTGAGATTCAAGCAGCTTTAGCAAGAGTAGTAATCGGAGGTTTGGCAGCTTCAACTCTTATAACTTTATTCTTGATACCGGTAGTTTATTTATCGGTAGCTACACTAGTTGAGCGTGTGAAAGAATGGGCAGGTAGTTTCAAAAAAGAAGAAGAGCCTGAGCCTGTACCGGTTTCCACCTAAAAAATGATTAATATTCTAGCAAAAAAGCAACCTGTTTAGGGTTGCTTTTTTTGTTTTAATTAGAAAAAGATTCATTGAACCATTTCGGCGGAAAAATAGTTTGCAAATAAATGTAAATAGTTTTAGGCATAGTGGGCTTGTAGGTCTTTAGATTGAAGAAGGTTACGTCAATCAGTTGTTTAGTTAGCAGATTAGTAATCCAAATTTATGAAGTATTTATGTGGGTTTTTTTGTTGAAAGGCGTTATTTTTGGCAATCAATTAAGTACACTTACGAATCAATTACCAGTTATTTAGAATCATTTCAAATTGTAATTTTTGGGCAATTTTAGATGTAGTAAATAACCGTTTTGCTTCCAAAGTGGTCAATTTAAGCATATATTTGCGCACTAAACTTACAATGAAGTTTTTAAAAGGCTACTTATAAAATGGCTCAACTTTTTCCAAAATGGGCTAATAATGTCCCTAAAAGACTGTTATTAGCGCTTAATTTATTATTGCTCGCTGTTATTTTTGGATTCTGGTATTATGGATCTCCAAAACATACACAAGTGGGCTACGCACCATCACAACCCATTGACTTTAGTCATAGATTACATGCTTCCGAGCTTGGAATCGACTGCCAATACTGCCATACATCAGTTTGGGAATCAGCTCGTGCCAGTATTCCATCAACCGAAACATGTATGACATGCCACTCTCAAATCGCTACAGATAGCGAAAAGCTCGAGCTCTTATGGGATAGTTGGAATAACGACCGCCCGATTGAGTGGGTTCACATTCACAAGTTAGCGGGTTTTGCCTATTTCAACCATAGTGCACACGTAAATGTTGGAATTGGATGTGCAACTTGTCACGGTAGGGTTGACCGCATGGAGGTTGTAATGCAAACACAACCGCTTAGTATGGGGTGGTGTTTGGATTGTCATAACAATCCTGACCCATATATTCGCCCTGTTTCGGAAGTAACAAACATGGCTTGGGAGCCCGATGATAATCATTACCAATTTGCGCAAATGATTATTTCCAAAAAAAGCATTAATCCACCAATTTATTGTAATGCCTGTCACAGGTAATCAATTCACTTAACCATCACATTCTGAATGTCGAAAACAGCTGAAAAAACATATTGGCGAAGTCTTCAGGAACTATCTGAAAGCAAAGTATATCAGGAATATGCCAAACAAGAATTTCCAGATGGTGCCGGTGAACTAAAAGACGGTTATTCTCGCCGTAATTTCCTGCAAATTATGGGTGCATCTATTGCACTTGCAGGTTTCACTGCTTGTAGAAAGCCTGTTCAAAAGCTTTTGCCTTACACCCGCCAACCTGAGCATGTCGTAGCAGGAATTCCTTTAACTTATGCATCTACTTTCCCATTTATAGATAGTGGTATTGGTGTTCTTGTTACTACAAACGAGGGTCGCCCCACAAAGATAGAAGGAAATCCGGATCACCCTTCAAGCAAAGGTGCTACCAATCTGATGATGCAGGCATCTATTCTTGATTTGTATGATGTTGACAGGTCCAAGAATCCAAAGGAAAGTGGTGAAGCCAGAACATGGGATGATTTTGTAGCTTTTTGTAACAGTCATTTTGCTGATACCAATAAGCGTATCGCTTTTGTTAGTGAAGCATCATCATCACCAACTTTTAACAGACTTAAAGATCAGGCACTTTCTCGCTTTCCTAATGCTAAATGGGCTACATGGGAACCAACGGGAAATGCTAATGTGTACAGTGGTACGCAAATGGCTTTTGGTAGAAAACTTCGCCCGGTTCACCACTTTGAAAACGCCAAAGTTGTTGTTTCTCTTGATCATGATTTCATGAATACAAATGGCGACAACGTTGCTGATAACGTTGATTTTGCCAGTGCAAGAAGAGTAAGCAGTACAGAAAGTGAAATAAACCGTCTGTATGTTGTTGAAAACTCAATGTCACTTACCGGGTCAAATGCCGATCATCGCTTACGTATCAAGGCATCAGAAATGCCTGCATTTATAGCTGCTCTGGCGTCAAAGTTATCCGAGAACGTTTCCGGACTTTCTGCTTTTAGTGGTGTCAATAACGATTTTTCACAACATAGTTGGGTAAGTGTTTTGGCTGAGGAGTTAAGACAAAACGGTGGTTCATCTATTTTAGCTGTAGGTCAGGGCTATGCCCCTGAATTACACGCTACTGTTGCAGCTATAAATGCTGCAATAGGAAATGCCGGTGAAACCGTTACGTATCACGATGTTCCTTTTGTGGATGATTCATACAGCAATGAAGCATTTGTTTCACTGTGTAACGAATTATCATCAGGTGAGTTCGATACCCTTGTTATTGTAGGTGGTAACCCTGTATATAATGCTCCTGCTGATTTGAACTTTGCTCAAATTATGGAACGCATTCCGGTTTCTATTCATCTTGCTAACCATGTAGATGAAACTTCGAAGCTGGCAACATGGCATGTAAATCGTTCACACTTCCTTGAATATTGGGGTGACGCTACTTCTTACACAGGCGTACGTTCAGTAATTCAGCCAACCATTTTACCTTTATATGGTGGAAAGAGCGAAATTGAATTCCTGGCAGCAGTTGTAACCGGTGAAAATCACGAAGGATATGACCTTGTACAAGACACTTGGTCAAATGTGATTTCCGGTGATTTTACTAATGGATGGAATGAAATTGTTCACGATGGCTTGCAAAAAGATTCAGGTTTTGACGAGGTTAATGTATCCATTGGAAATTTATCCGGCGTTGCTGAAAACATCTCAGGAATGACAGCGGCCGGTGAATTTGAGTTAGTTATCAAGCCCGATAGTAAATTATTTGATGGTCGTTTTGCCAACAACGGATGGTTACAAGAGCTACCTGATCCTGTTACTAAAATAACCTGGGATAATGTAGCATTGATGAGTCCGGCTACTGCAAGAAAACTTGGTGTAGAGGATAAAAAGTTTGGTGTTACTGATTTTGATATGATTTCTATTTCTGTAAATGGAACAGAAATGGAGATGGTAGCATGGATTTTACCGGGTCATGCAGATGACAGCATTACCACAACGTTTGGCTATGGCAGAACAGCTGTTGGTCGTGTTGCGGATGATATGGGTAAAAACACCTATTTGCTGCGTTCAACAACAAATATGTTATATCATACCGGTGCGGAAGTTCGCAAAATCAGAGGTACATATCCTATTGCATGTACACAGAACCATAATCAAATGGAAGGACGCCCAATTGTAAGAGAAGCGACGTTAGCAGAGTATAGGGAAACACCTGACTTTGCACCGGCAAAAGTTTATGTTCCGGCGAGACAAGAAGACGGACATTCCATTAACTTGCACAGTACACAAACATTTCCTGATTACCAGCCACAATGGGGTATGGCAATAGACTTAAATGCATGTACAGGGTGTGGAGTATGTACTATTGCATGTCAGGCAGAAAATAATATTCCAGTAATTGGTAAGCGTGAAGTAGTTCGTAATCGTGAAATGCATTGGATTCGTACAGATCGCTACTTCAATGGTGATGAAGAAAACCCACAGGTAGTACATCAGCCAATTCCATGTATGCATTGTGAACAAGCCCCATGTGAGCTTGTTTGTCCGGTAGCTGCAACTACCCATAGTGACGATGGTTTGAACCAGATGACCTACAACCAGTGTGTTGGTACTCGTTACTGTTCAAACAACTGTCCGTTTAAAGTCCGTAGGTTCAATTTCTTCAACTATGCTAAAAACTGGTTGGAAATTGACGAAGACCCGGATGTAATTCAAATGGCTATGAATCCTGATGTTTCCATTCGTTTTAGAGGGGTGATGGAAAAATGTACATACTGTGTACAGCGTATCAGCAGAGCTAAAATTGAAACAAAAAACCGTACCGGTAATAGTATTAAACCGGAAGACGGATCTGTTGTTACTGCTTGTCAGCAGGCATGTCCTACTCAGGCAATAACTTTTGGGGATATAACAGACCCTGAAAGTGTGATTTCTCGCACAAAAGCTAATGAAAGAAACTACGTGATGCTCGAAGAAATTAACGTGCGTCCGAGGACTTCTTACTTGGCTAAACTTCGTAACCCCAATTCACAACTGGTTTAACACCGGCTAAATAACTAACAAAGAGCTAATTTTTAAATGAGTACAAATAGCGGTTATGTAGTAGAAAAACCATTAGTAAAAGGTAATCATACCTTCAGCAGTATCACTGCTTTGGTTGCCGATATTGTTGAAAAGCCCACTCCACTGTGGTGGTATATAGCTTTTGGTATTTCTAATCTTCTACTTGGTTTATTATTTGCAATGCTAGCCTACCTTATATGGGAAGGAACAGGCGTTTGGGGTTTAAATAATACAGTTGCATGGGGTTGGGCTATTATCAACTTCGTATGGTGGGTTGGTATAGGTCACGCCGGTACATTAATTTCGGCCATTTTATATCTATTCAGGCAAGGTTGGCGAACGGCTATTAACCGATTTGCCGAGGCTATGACCATTTTCGCCGTAATGTGTGCAGGTATATTCCCTGCTGTTCACGTTGGTCGTATTTGGGTAATCTACTGGATTTTCCCTCTACCGAACCAAATGCAAATGTGGCCTAACTTTAACAGTCCACTTCTTTGGGACGTGTTTGCGGTATCAACCTATTTCACCGTTTCCTTGCTATTCTGGTATGTTGGTTTAGTACCTGATTTTGCTACCTTACGTGATCGTGTGAAAAGTAAGTTAGGGGCAAAAATTTACGGTTTCTTTGCATTAGGATGGACAGGTGGTAACCGTCAGTGGCAACATTATGAAAAATCTTATTTGTTGCTTGCCGGTCTGGCAACTCCTCTAGTACTTTCGGTACACACAATTGTATCCTTTGACTTTGCCGTATCCATCATCCCGGGTTGGCACACAACAATCTTTCCTCCATACTTCGTTGCCGGTGCTATTTTCTCCGGATTCGCAATGGTTATGACACTTATGCTTATTGCCAGAAAGATTTATGGACTAGAGGATATTATGACTGATGACCACATGGAGAAAATGAATATCATTATTCTCGTAACCGGTTGGATGGTAGGGTTTGCTTACATTATGGAATTCTTTATTGCATGGTACGGAGGCGTGGAATACGAAAAATTTGCTTTCGTTAACAGAGCTTTTGGTCCGTATGCATGGGCTTACTGGATAATGATGTTCTGTAACGTAGTAGCACCAAACTTCTTCTGGTTTAAGAAAATGAGAAGGAGCGTAGCTGTTTCATTCGTACTCTCTATCGTTGTGAATATTGGTATGTGGTTTGAGCGATTTGTTATTACGGTTACATCTTTAGCACAAGACTTTATTCCGGGTTCATGGGCGTATTATTCACCAACCTGGGTAGATGTATTAACCTATGTTGGTACCTTCGGTTTATTCTTTACCAACTTCTTGCTTTTCCTAAGATTTATGCCAATGGTAGCAATTGCTGAAATTAAAATGGTATTACCACAGGCAGATCCTCATTATTATGATGAAGATGGTAACGAGCCTGAACCGGTTGAACAAATCGAAGAATCTAAATAAGGAGGTATAACTATGAGCACAAAAGAAAAAAGTAACGACAGAAAAGTTTACGGCCTCCTTGCAGAATATGCGAATCCGGCTAAGTTAATGCGCGCTGCGAAATTATCAAATCGTGCAGGATACAAAAAGTATGATGCATACAGTCCATTTCCAATACATGGTATGGACGATGCAATGGGTTTAAAAAACTCAAAACTAGGCTGGATAGTTCTAAGCCATGGTCTTGTAGGTTTTGCCGGTGGGTTGGCACTCCAAATATGGACAAGTTCTATAGCTTATCCTATAAATATTGGTGGAAAACCATTTGTTAATATTCCGGCATTTATACCGGTGACGTTTGAGTTAACTATTCTGCTTTCTGCTTTTGGAGCGGTATTCGGAATGTTCTTCCTAAATAACATGCCTAAGCATTACAATACATTGTTCAACTCAGATAAATTTGCCAGAGTAACCGATGACAAGTTTTTTATTTGTGTTGAAGCAAGTGATGATATGTTTTCTTTGGAAGAAACTGAAAAATTTCTTCGGGATGCAGGTGCTACGGATGTTGAAGTAATCTATGAATAAAGGCTTTTAATTAAATCTATGATGAAAACCAGTTTAAATTTCAAATTATTAGGATTACTTGCACTGTTTGTGTTACTCTCTGCATGTAGGGGAGCACCTAGTGAAAGAACTCAAATTCAACCCATTCAGAATATGTACTGGCAGCAAAAGTTTAAGGCTTTTGAACCAAACGATTTCTTTGAAGATCGTCGTGCTATGAGAGCACCTGTTGAAGGAACAATTCCAAGAGGTTTTCTTGAGAATGATGCTCAAATATTCATGGGTGTAAATATGGATGGCAGCTATGTTGAAACAATTCCAATTGAGTTAGATTTGGAGTTATTACAAAGGGGCCAAAGAGTCTATGATATTTACTGTACTCCATGTCATGGACTATCAGGTTATGGTGACGGAATTGTAATTGGAAGGGGCTATGTTCCACCTCCATCTTTTCACGAAGAGCGTGTTTTATCGATGCCGGATGGTGAAATTCATAGTGCAATTTACAATGGGGCAGGAAGTATGCCATCTTACAGACACGCAGTTGGTGTTGCCGAAGACCGTTGGGCTGTTGTAGCTTACATAAGAGCGTTGCAAGTCAGTCAAGGTGCAACCGATCAGGATCTTGAAGAATTAGGATTGGACAGAGCTTCATTGCAAACGAGTGATGACATGTACCAAGACATGGCATCTAATTAATAATCAGTATTTAGTACCATAGAAAAATGGCAAAAACGAAATTAATAGACAGTATAGAGTTCCCGGCAGAGAAAAGCCCGTTAAAAGCTTTTGTTGCAGTTGGAGCTATTGGTATCCTTCTCAGTCTCGTTGGTTTGGTAGTAAATACCGAGCAGTTTATGTACTCGTATCTAACCAGCTTTGCATTTTTTATAAGCTTTGCATTAGCATCGCTGTTTTTAGTGATGATCCATCATATTACGCGTTCAAGCTGGGGTATTACAATAAGAAGAATACCTGAGACATTTTCTTCGCAATTATGGATTTATATTCTTTTGTTCATCCCAATACTTTTGGGTATGAACTACCTTTATGCCTGGACAGGTGATATGGGTGACAGACATCCATTTTATGCAGATTTATTAGATCATAAATCTCCTTATTTAAATACCGCATTCTTCATAGTTAGGAATATTATCTACTTTGCGGTTTGGTCTTTCCTTGGATATAAATTATATCAATATTCTATTAAAATGGATGAAACCGGGGATTGGGGTATTGATAATGCTATGAGAAAAATTAGTGCGCCGGGTATCCTGCTATTCGGTTTTACTGTAGCGTTTGCTTCTTTCGATTGGCTGATGTCTTTACGTTTTGACTGGTTCTCTACTATGTGGGGTGTTTACTATTTTGCCATGTCGTTCCAGGCACTATTTGCATTCTTAATTCTCATAGTATTTTATCTGCATAGTAAAGGATTGTTGCTTAATACAGTTACCAAAGCGCATATTGGCGACATGGGTGGATGGATGTTCGGATTCACCGTATTCTATGCTTATATCGCATTTAGTCAATATTTTTTGATTTACTATGCTACAATTCCTGAAGAAACCTTATGGTTTTATGTAAGATTTGAAGATAACTGGTCTATCATTGCCGCTTTTATTCTCTTTGGGCGATTTATAATTCCATTTATCGTATTACTTGGCAGACCTGCAAAATCTAACTTTAAAGTATTGAAATTTGTAACCGTATTGATATTGGTTTCTCACTTAATAGAAGTTTTTTGGATTGTAATGCCAACTCTGCATGCAGATTTTAAACTTCACTGGATTGATATTGCTACTTTCCTTGGATTTGCCGGTATCTTCTTGGGGCTCTTCTTCTACCAGTTTTCTAAGAACAGTATGATCCCCAAGAATGATCCAAAACTTGCAGAATCATTAAATAAACACTGATCTTTACCGTTAGAATCATGAAAGAAAACCAAGAATACACCAACGTTAACGATCAAGATTTCCTCCGTGCTGTCGAAGATGGAGTAATGGAGGATAAGTTTAGTATTAAAACAGTTACTTTATGGACTGTTTTGACGACAATTGTTGTTGTTATACTTATAGTAATTGCTGTAAACATCTACAACTATTTTAAATTTGATCAGCAATTTCAACAAGCAATCAATACGGAATACGTAGAAATTAATACTCTCAAATCTAATTCTCAGGAGCAGTTAATTACTTTTGAGGTAATTGATGAAGAAGAAGGTATTTTTAGAATTCCTGTTGATAGCGCTAAAACCTTGATCTTACAGAGGTATCAAAACAACTAATTTTTGTGATAAGACTATTTTCAATACTATTAATTTCTATCGTAGTTAGCATTAGTTCAATATCCAATGCTCAGACAACCCCCGATGATTCGTGGTTAGATGATGTTGGAATTGTAGAAAAGCTCGGTGATTATGTCCCGCTCGATTTAGAGTTTGTGAATGAAGAAGGTGAAACTGTTACGCTTCAATCATATTTCGATTCCGGACGACCGGTTTTATTAAATCTAATATATTTCAGATGTCCGAGTATTTGTAGCGTAATACTCAATGGTGTTGCTGATGGCGTAAAAGATTTAAGATGGACACCCGGTGTTGACTATGACATCATAACAGTAAGTATTGATCACGAAGAAGATCATATCTTGGCAGCTGAAAACAAACAATCATATATTGAATTTCTTGACAGACCGGGCGCCGAAGACGGATGGCATTTTTTAACCGGTACTGAAGAAAATATTCGAGCCTTATCTGATGCAGTTGGATACAACTTTATTTGGAGTGATGAAGCTCAGGAATATCTTCATGGTGCCGGAATTATGTTTTTATCACCGGAAGGTAGAGTTACCAGATATTTATATGGAGCCATGTACAGAGATTTAGACCTAAGGAATGCCTTGTTTGATGCTGCTGATGGAAGAATCGGATCAACAGCGGAACGTATTGCTTTGTTTTGCTTTACATACGATCCTGATTCAAGATCATATGTTCCTTATGCGATGAATATTATGAAGGTTGGAGGAGCAGTAATACTCCTTGGTCTTTCTGTATTCTTAGGTTTCTTCTGGTTAAAAGAACGAAAAAAAACTGACCCAAAATTCTCTTAAAAAGTTATCATTTTCTAAAAACACATGGAATATTTAACAAATTTTTTTCTGCCTACTGCTGAGTCGTCTTATGCGGCTAATGTAGATGCATTGTTCCATTTTATTAACATTGTAAGTCTGATATTGGTAGTTGGTATCACTATTGCCATTGTCTACTTTTCGATTAAATACCGTAGAAAATCGAAAGAAGACACTACACCTCTCATTACTCACAATACGGGGTTAGAAATAACATGGACGGTAATCCCACTTATTCTCATCCTAATCGTTTTTGGTTGGGGTTTTAAAGATTATGTTGAAATGCGTACCCCGCCCGCTAACGCTATGGAGGTTTATGTAACGGCCTTCTCTTTTGGATGGGAATTTGAGCATGCA
>PXCK01000047.1 GCA_003566635.1 Balneolia bacterium
CGGTTGGGAAATTCATCTCTGCCCCATAATGCAGGTAATCGTTTGTATTATTTGCAACCGTAAAAATGGGGACTAACTCCATAAAGGTATTCATCAGTTTTTCGGTTGCATCAATTTCTGCCTGACTTGGTTCGGTTTTTGTAATTTCCCAATGGCGACCGTAAAGTGCCAATCCGGACTTTCCCTTAAATAATGGCGTTGTATCGATGGTAATAATAGCATCGGGTTGAACACCTTCTTGCTTCATCCAACTGCTGAGGCGTTTTGCTCCCATACCGTGTTGTAATCCTTTGCCGCCGTTCCGCAAAAGGTGGGGATTTTGCTTAAGCCCTGTGCTTTCTTCCATTTCACTCAGTAAAACCAAAAGTGACGGTCGCTCTTTTCCAACACTTTCCAGTAGGGTTGACATCGTTATACCGATTCCAACGGTATTATCAAGCTGCCCGCAAATTTCCTTATCGGTCATTTCAAAAGGAAGCTCAGCCGGATAATCACTTCCAAAATGATTGATTTTATCTAAATGAGCAGTCAAAGCTACAAGTCCGGGTTTTTTACCGGGTAGATAAAACACCAGATTACGTTCATCAACCACCTTATACCGAATATCCGTTTTGTGGCTAACCAAGCTAATCAAATAGGGATGAAGCCTTTCCTCAAAAGAGCTGAAAGACGGTATCTTTGCTGATTTTTCGATAATTTCAAGACAGATATCCAACATAATTTTATTGATTTTAAACCAAATGGAAAAAAGTTACTGGCAAAGCAGATGGGTGAAAGATAAGACAGGCTTTCATACTCCGGAAATGGATCCTTCATTTTTGGAATATTGGCCACGCTATTTCACCCATAAGCATGCAAATGTGCTTGTTCCACTTTGTGGAAAAGCAACCGAAATGAAATGGTTATCCGACAATCATTACAATGTTACCGGTATTGAATTCATTCAAAAAGCCTGTACCGATTATTTTCAAACCTTCGATATCACCCCAAAAATAACTCATAAAAAAGGGGTTGATATTTATGAACACGAAAATATTAGAGTGCTCAACGCCGATTTTTTTAAACCGAATACCGATTTAAAAAAGTTTGCCGATTATGTTTATGACCGTGCGGCATTAATAGCATTACCGGAACAAATGCGGGGCAAGTATGTGCAAATTATAAAGAGGTATTTAAAAGAAACCTCTCAAATATTGCTGATTACTTTAGAGTATGATCAGGAAGAAATGAAAGGACCGCCATTTAGCGTACCGATTGAAGAGGTTAAATCCCTGTATGGTATTGATTTTAAAGTTGATTTGATTGAGAGACGGGATATTCTGGATAGTATGGTGCGGTTTAGGGAGAGAGGTCTTACATCGTTGGTAAAAAACATCATGCTACTTCGGCCGCATCATGGCTAAATGTTAATAATTAACGTATCATTTTGGAGATGTTTTAACAAAGACGATAAAATAATTGTTATTTGATGCGTACAACCTCTCTTTTTTCTGTTAGGTTTGCATATCTTTATTGCTAACAGTATTTTCGCATATTGAAATTCATAACCAAGCAAACAAATAATGAATATAAATCAAAGAAACAGAATCTTAAGTATTGTGCTTCTGATTGTAATAATCGGATTGGGATACTTCCTTTATGTTAGCATCACAGGGCCATGGCAAGAAGTTCAGGAAGAAAGACGGGTAACCGAACAGGTTCGTAGCCACATGTCTGCCATTAATAATACAATTCGTTTTTACAACGAACGACATGGCAATTTCCCCACCAATATGGATTCTTTAATTGTTTTCTTAAGTACTGATTCCCTTTTTCAGGCTGAATCTGAAAATATTTTGCAAAACAGAAATGTAGACCTGGATAACTTTTTAATTTCGCCAAGAACCGGCAATATGTTTACATATGCGCTGAATGATACTGTGCGTCCGCCACTTTATATAATTGAAGACCCGGATACGGATGATCATATTGGTACATTGACACGTGTTACTGACCGTGGCGCTCCAAGCTGGAGATAAGTAATGTTATGCAGGATCGAAATCGGGTTTTGGCCATAAACTTTACCAGTAACAGCATTTATTTTGCTGTTGCAGACACTGCCAATTCCGGCAACATTAAACATGTTGGAAAAATCGATCTCAACTTTTCTGTTGTAAATACTTTAAATGGATTGTCGACCAATCTTATACAATCCGTTTCAAATGCAATTACAGGGCTCATACAAAAGTATGAGCCTTCTGTCGTTAAAATGCTCACATTCTCTGATCGTGAGTGCTGGACGGTGCTACCAAAATCGGTTTTTGATAATGCTGCAGAGCGTGAAGCCCACCTCAATATTTTAGTGCAAAATAAAAACAGGAAAGACATCGAAATGTTTTGGTTTGAACTTAGCAAGCCTGACTTCCGCTTTCTTGCAATACGAGACAGAGAGGTAATGAAATTATTTGAGCAAACAACCGGTAATTTTGGGCAAACCGAGTTTTGTAGTGACTTCGAAATTGGCCTCCAATGGGTACGCCACACAAAAAAAACAGGATCTTTTTTGATGATTGGTTGTCACGAATCATACCTTACTTTAGAAGCCTACATTCTTGGTAAATTTAGAGCAGCCCATATTCTTAAGTTTAACCGTATTGAAGATTTGCCATTTTTGTGGAAACAAGCGGAAACACATCTTAACTGGATAAAAGGATATCACGAAGAAATCGTGCTCTTTGGTAGCCAAACCCGTAAATTTGAAGACTTGCTAAAATCGTACTGGGACAGCACAGCAGAAATCTCCCATATGGATACACTTGAATCAATGCAGGTAAAAGCCGACGAATTAACATATTCTTTTCCACTAACGGAAGCTTTCCCTTCCATTATGATGTCGCAAATTAATTAGCTATGCGCATTATTACAGGTAAATTAAAAGGCAGAAAACTAGAAGTTCCACAAAATGCGGAAGTAAGGCCTACATCCGACCGAGCGAAAGAAAGTATTTTTAACATTATAGAAGCCCGAACAGAAATTAAAGGCGCTAAAGTGTTAGATATTTTTTCGGGTAGTGGAAATCTGGGTTTCGAAGCAATTTCAAGAGGGGCAACTCATGTTACTATGGTTGACGGTAGCCGGAGCACCGTTGAATATGTTCAAAAAATGGCAAAAAAGTTTGGCGTAGAAGATGATGTTTCGGCTTTTTGCATGAAAGCAGATGAGTATCTCAAAACTCCAAAAGGTCCGTTCGATATCATTTTTGCTGATCCTCCTTATGATCTACCCGAAATTCCTGATTATCCCGACTTAATTACAAAAAATGGGTGGTTAACCGATTCAGGTTGGTTTATATTAGAACACGATGTTCGTCATTTGTTTCATGAACACCCTCATTGTGTGTTCACCAAGCCCTATGGCCGAACCATCGTTTCGATTTTTTTAAAACATCCCGTCACTGAGGAGGAAGAATAACCATGAAGGCGCTTTATCCGGGCTCGTTCGATCCTATTACGTATGGGCATTTAGATATTCTGGAACGGGCAGCTAACCTGTTTGACGAAGTTGTGATTACGGTTGCAGTAAACACCCGAAAAGAATCTGTATTTACTGCGGAAGAACGCGTTCAAATAATTCAAGATGCTATAAAAGACAAAGCCTGGGGTAATAAAGTTAAGGTTGATTCTTTTACCGGATTATTGGTAGAACATGCTAAAAAAAGTAATGTTCAAACCTTAATTAGAGGCGTTAGGCAACTATCTGATTTCGAATACGAATTTCGTATGGCTCTCATGAACCGGCGGTTAGCCCCGGATATCGATACCGTTTTTTTAATGCCCAGAGAAGAACTCACATTTGTATCTGCAACTCTGGTACGGGAAGTTGCATACTGGGGGGGCGACCTTTCTCAATTTGTACCTCCTCATGTTGAGACCTTAATAAAAGAAAAATTTAAAAAGTAAAATCAATGAACATTTCTAAGCGTGCACAAGCTCTACCTGCATCAGAAACTTTAAAAATATCTGCTTTGGCTAAAGAAATGCAGCAAGCAGGAAAATCGGTTATTTCCTTAAGCGCAGGCGAACCCGATTTTAAAACGCCATCTTTTGTATGTGAGGCAGCAAAAAAAGCAATTGATGAAGGTCACCATGGGTATACCATGAACACCGGAACTACAGAACTACGACAGGCTATTGTAAATAAACTCAAAAGAGATAACAATCTTGATTATACCATAAACGAAATTGTTGTATCCAATGGAGCAAAGCAATCGGTTGGGTTTGCATTATTGGCAATGGTAGATAAAGGCGATGAAGTAATTATACCTGCTCCCTATTGGGTTTCATACCCGGCTATGGTCCAACTGGCAGAAGGTGAACCTGTAGTGGTGCGTACATCCTTCGAAAACGATTACAAACTTACACCCGATCAGCTACACTCGGCTATTACCCCAAAAACAAAAGTGCTGATACTGTGTTCGCCTTCAAACCCTACAGGAAGCTGCTACTCAAAAGAAGAGCTGACCGCTCTGGCAGAAGTCCTTCGGGATTATCCCAATGTGATTGTATTGTCCGATGAAATCTACGAGTACATTACCTTCGATGCACCCCATATTAGTATGCTTGAAGTTGCTCCATGGCTCAAAGATCGGTTTGTATTAATCAATGGGTTTTCCAAAGGTTTTGCTATGACCGGATGGCGACTTGGGTACCTTGCTGCTCCGGCAGCAATTGCCGGGGGTGTTTCTAAAATTCAGAGTCAGGAAACATCTGCTCCATCAACCATATCCCAAAAAGCGGGCGAAGCGGCGTATAATGGTAACCTTGATGAAATACATGCCATGCGCGATTCTTTCAAAAAAAGGCGAGACTACATTGTTGGCGAACTTCGGAAAATTGAAGGAGTGAAATGCTTTAATCCCGGTGGCGCATTTTACGTGTTCCCCGATATCAGTTACTACCTCGGTAAAAAAGCACAGGACGGTTCGGTAATAGCTACCAGTACCGATTTGGTAATGTATCTGCTTGAAAACTTCGGAATTGCAGCCGTACCCGGCGATGCTTTCGGTGAACCCGATGGAATACGCTTTAGCTATTCCATTTCGATGGAGCAACTGGAAGAATCAATAGCAATGTTGAGAAAAGGACTAGGCTCTTTAAGTTGAGTCGGAGGTTTTATATTGAGGTGCTGAGGTGCTAACATGTTGCCTGCCTCACTTCAGAGAGATAACCCGGATTATTCACCAAAAAATTTTCTTGGTAGCAAGGCGAAGGTGGGAAATCAGCGGAAGGGTACCCTTAGTACCCTGAGCATGACTTTTTCAACTTCAACGCAGCTAGCATGGAAATTTTGCAGCATTTAAACCACAACCAAATTTGAGTGAGTGTGTTTTTTTTCTAAATACAATATTTTAATATTATAAGATTTAAATTCCATCCTTTCGTGAATAATTCGGGTTAACTCAGTACACTCTGTGTTAAAAACAATAGCGGTTAATAAAATAGAACTCAGGTCTACAGAAAAACCTCAAATTTAAGTTTTAGGCTGTCAAACTACTATTTTACCACCCAGGTTTCACTTCCGGCTAAAAGAGCATCTAAATCGCCTTCACCTCTTATTTCAACCGCCATATTCATTTGGCTATGAAGTTGATCTTCGTAAGTTGGTTTTTGAACATCATAGAAAACACCAAATGGGCGCGGGAATCCACCCTCAATGCTATTGTTATCAAAAAAGCGACTTAGGATGTAGGCTTTAAAATGGTCGGTTTCGTCATGAATCCACAAATCATCTTTTGAGAACCCACCACTCAAAGAAACCACCTCCGGTTTGTGCCCGTCGAGACGGATTCCAAACTGACTTTCTTTCCCAAAAATGAGTGGTTCACCTTGCTCCAGATAAATACTGGTGTCATCACGTAGTTTTTTATCGGTATAGGATTCAAATGCTCCGTCATTAAATACAATACAGTTTTGGTAGATTTCTACCAGGGAAGTTCCCTTATGCTTATGTGCCCTTTCCATAATACTACGCATATGCTTCGGGTCTCTGTCCATTGCCCGGGCAAAGAAACCGGCATCTGCACCAATAGCGAGAGCAGCAGGGTTAAACGGATGGTCTAAGGAGCCAAAAGGGGTAGATTTCGTTACCATGCCTTCCGGTGATGTTGGGCTATATTGCCCCTTGGTAAGGCCGTAAATTTCATTATTGAAGAGCAAAATATTCAAATCCACATTTCGCCTTAACGCGTGGATTAAATGATTTCCACCAATAGAAAGGGAATCTCCATCTCCGGTAATGACCCAAACACTTAGCTCCGGTCGTGCAATTTTTAAGCCCGTAGCAACAGCCGGTGCTCTTCCGTGAATGGAGTGAATTCCATACGTATCCATGTAATACGGGAAACGGCTCGAACAACCGATTCCTGCCACAAAAACGATATCTTCCTTGGCCACGCCAATATCTGGCATAAGGTTTTGAACCTGCTTCAATATGGTATAATCTCCGCAGCCGGGACACCAACGTACGTCCTGATCAGATGAAAAATCTTTACTGCTGTATTCCGGTAGTTGTTTTTCTTTTACTTCCATACTGGTTCTTCTAATCGTTTAATTTTTGGGATATGGCATCTTTCAATTCAGAAACCGTAAAGGGAACCCCTCTCACACGGTTATATCCATCAAAATTGATGTTAGGGAATTGGTCTCTGAGTACCTTTATCAATTGTCCATTGTTGATTTCCGGAACCAAAATTTTATCAAATCGTTCTAACATCGATCCAAAGTTTTTTGGGAAAGGATTCAGATAACGAAGATGGGTGTTTGATACCGAATGTCCTTCACTAGCAAGTTCTCTAACAGCTGCTTTAATAGAACCAAAGGTAGAACCCCATCCAACTACCAGCAATTTCCCCGATTCTTCACCTTCATCTATTTGTTGAAGAGGAATATTCTCAGCAACTACATTTTTCTTCCCCTCGCGCACCATTGTCATATGATGGTGATTATCAGGATCATAGGAAATATTTCCCGTTTTATCCTGTTTCTCAAGTCCGCCAACACGGTGCTCTAGCCCTGGTGTACCGGGAATAGCCCAGGGTCTCACAAGTTTATCATCCCTTAAATATGGAAGGAAAGGTTCCTCTGTAGCTTCTCTTGGTTTAGCAAAGGTTTTGGTAATAGAGCGGAGAGATTCTGTAGTGGGGAATCGCCATGGCTCAGCCCCGTTTGCTATATAGCCATCTGATAAGAAAAAGACAGGAATCATGTGTTCAACTGTTATTCTGCAAGCCTCGTAAATCATGTCGAAACAGTCGGAAGGGGACTGAGGCGCTAATACAACTAGTGGTGCTTCACCGGCCCGACCATACATTGCCTGAAGCAAGTCCGACTGCTCGGTTTTGGTTGGCATTCCGGTTGACGGTCCGGCTCTTTGAACATTGATGATTACCAAGGGCAGTTCTAATATTACCGCAAGTGATATTGCTTCAGTCTTTAAGGCAATACCGGCACCGGAGCTACTCGTAAGCGCCAAGTTCCCACCAAATGATGCTCCAATTGCTGAAGTAATAGCAGAAATTTCATCCTCTGCCTGAAATGTTTTAATTCCGTAATGCTTTAATTTTGATAATCCATGCAGGATATCTGACGCAGGAGTAATGGGATAAGAACCAAAAAACGTATTTAACCCTGATTTTTTTGTGGCCGCAGCTACACCTAAAACCGTTGCCTCATTACCTGTAATATTTCTATAAGTACCGGGTTCAATTTTTGCGGGTTGAACGGCATAGCGCTCGGAAAAAAGCTGAGTGGCATTTCCATAGGTGTACCCGTCCTTAAGTGCTTTAATATTTGCGGCGGCAATTTCTGGTTTCTTTGCAAATTTTTTCTCTATGAAAGAAACCGTAGAATCCATATCCCGGCTAAAGAGCCAGTAAATAATGCCCAAAACGAACATGTTTTTGCATCGGTCAACATCTTTTGGAGGTAAGCCCGATTCTTTCAAAGATGCTCTCGTCAGTTTGGTGACATCCAACTGAATGAGGGTGTAGCCCGATGTTTGGATATCTTTAAGCGGATCATCTTCCGGGCCATATTTTGCAAGGGATAAATCTCTTTTCCCGAAACCATCAACATTAGCAATGATAATTCCGCCCGCTTTCAATGTCTTAAGGTTTGCCTTTAAGGCGGCTGCATTCATTACTACCAACACATCGCAAGCATCTCCGGGAGTGTAAATTTGCTTGCTGCCGAAGTGAATTTGGAATCCCGAAACGCCGGCTACGGTACCGGCAGGAGCGCGAATTTCGGCGGGGAAATCGGGCAAGGTGCTTAAATCATTTCCCGCAAGAGCGGTTGTATTGGTGAATTGCGAACCCGTTAACTGCATGCCATCACCGGAATCACCGGCAAAACGTATGGTAACGTCGTCTTTCTCGAAAATTTTTGTATCCATAACAGATAAATACGATTAAAAAAAGAGCTTTTAGTTTAAAAACCCATCGCTTATTATAGGTGTTAAAATTACCTTTTTTTTATGAAACAAGTGTGAATTAACTTGTACAACATCAAAATCACAAAATCCATTTAGTGCTATGAATAACAATAAAATATCTATCATAGGTGCCGGTAAAGTTGGGGAAGCTCTTGTAGGAAGTTTTTTAAAAAACGGACTTGCAACCAAAGATCAAATAGTAGTAACAAACAGAAGAGTAGAAAGGTCTGACTACCTTACCAAAAAATTTGGAGTACATATTGCAACAAACCGCGATGCCGCAACAGATTGCGACATTCTTTTTGTTTGTGTGAAGCCACAGGTTGCAGCAAGCGTTTTAGAGGAAATCAAACCGGTTATCAATCAAAATACGCTGGTGATTTCTGTTATGGCAGGAATTACAATTCAACAAATGGAGCAAGCACTACCGGAAAAACAACCGGTTGTTCGCGTAATGCCTAATACTCCGCTTCGGGTTGATAAGGCGATGACTGTTGTTTGTGGTGGCACATACACAAAAGAATCTCATATTGAATTAACCCAAAACTATTTTGATGCACTGGGGCGAACTCTGGTTTTAGACGAAAAATATTTTGATGCAGTTACCGGTCTCAGTGCAAGCGGACCTGCATTTATTTACATCATTATAGAAGCCTTGGCAGAGGGTGGTGTTAAAGCCGGGTTACCTCGAAATATTGCAACCGAACTGGCAGCACAGGCTTGTCTCGGAGCATCTTCTATGGTGCTGGAAACCGGCGAACATCCTGCTTTGCTAAAAGATGAAGTTACCACTCCGGCAGGCTGTACTATTGATGGTATCCTGAAACTTGAAGAAGGCGGTTTACGTGTAACACTTATTAAAACTGTGATGGAGGCATCTATCAAAGCCGGGAAATTAGGCAATAAATGATGCCAAACTAAAAATAGGTAAATTCCAATGAAACCGTTCCTTATCCTCTTACTCATATTTTTCGGTGCGACAACTTCTATCGTTGATGCGAAAGATTACAAAATAAAGCAACTACATATCGTTGCTACCATTTTGGAATCCGGTGATGTCCTGATTGAGGAAAACCGTGTTTTTGAGTTTGACGGATCGTTTTCGTGGGTTGAATGGACACTTTCGAAACGAGGTTTCGGTGATTTTTCGCTGCTCGATGCAACAATTGACGGAGAGTCTGTATCAAGAATCTCCTCGGGCTCCCAACTTAATACCTATCGCTTGTATGACAGCATGCGCAGTAATTACAAAGTGCGTTGGAATTTTGAAGCCCGTGATGAATCCAAAAATATCGGGCTTTCTTATATGGCTTCGGAAGCCATAGCCGGCGATGATGAATGGGCAGAATTTTATTGGATTTTTTTAGGAAGAGGATGGGAAGAGGATTCTCAAAATGTTCGTATAGAAATTCGTTTTGAACGCCCGGTAGAGGATGATTTTTTGCATGCATGGACGAAGCATCATTTTGAGCCTTTCACTTTGAAAGTAGAAAACAGCTCTGTAATCTACACAGCCGAATCCATACGCCGCTCTCGTGAATTGGGAATTCGTACGGTATTTCCGGTGAGTTTGGTTGACCAATTTGTTGCGGCCGATTCTCCAATCAACCCGATTGAAATTGAAGCGGATTATGCGCAGTGGATAGCCGATCGAGAGGCACGGGCTGAAAGAAGAAAAGAAATGGAGCCGTTTGTAAACAATGCGGGATTAGCCTTAATCATTTTTAGCTTTTTGTTTACCATAATCATGATTTTCAAGTATGGGCGTAATCCTCAGATTTCTCAAAGAATCCCTTCTTTAATTTCCGAGCCGCCCGAAGATTTGACACCGGCCGTAGCGGGCTTGCATTTTTATAATTACGAAGTGTACCCGGTACATTTATCGGCTACTATATTGAATCTCGCAAAAAAAGGATACTTAAGGGTAAAACAAGCAAAAGAAGGGAAAAAACCAACATTTGCTATTTCCGGCACAGGTAAAGAGCCTGTAGATTTAAAGCCCTGGGAACTATATCTATTAGATTTTTTGAATAAAAGGGTGCAAAATGAGGAAGTAAATATGGATGAACTTTTTAAAGTTGATAAAAAATCCGAGAACTTTTCAGACTTACTTTCCGGTGAAAAATCTGTAGAAGCATGGTACGCCAAATTCAGAAAAAAAGTGAAAGATGCCTATCGTGACTTAGAATGGCATCAGAGCAATACTAAAATAATAGGCTTGAAAATTGGTATCCAATCTATACTATTGGCTCTTTCTATTCCTGTGATTATTTATGGAACGCCACCCTTTGGTTATTTATTACTTATTTTATCAATATTGGGCATAGCATTATCTGCTGTATTGCAACCCCGAACCGAAGCCGGGCAAGTTAGTTACCTGAAATGGAAAGCCTACAGAAATGCGATTAAATCGGGGCAGGTAACCAAGGGCAATAAAGCTGAGCATTTTATTTATTCGGTAGCATTTGGATTAAATGCCGACAAGATTTCGAAATCTTTAAACATGAGTTTGTCAGACGACGACCTCTCATGGCTGATGTTAATGCCC
Organism: Balneolia bacterium; assembly: GCA_003566635.1. GTDB lineage: Bacteria > Bacteroidota > Rhodothermia > Balneolales > Cyclonatronaceae > PXCK01. The sequence goes on from PXCK01000047.1 coordinate 11,018, forward strand.
GGTACAACCTTTAATCCGGCCTTGCTTTCATCCGGTTTGGTTACACCTCTACAAACATCCGTTTCGAGTACGGTTTCGGTTAGTGTTGGTGTCGCCGGTGGAGGAACAGGGGGCGGTGCAGGATAAAGATGATTTATCGAGTTTGTTAGTTGACAGGTTTATAAAAGCTTAGCTATCCGGCAGATAATTAACTACTTCACCAACACCATCTTCTTAACCTGTACAAATTCTCCTGCTTCGAGGCGGTACAGATATACTCCACTTGCAAGGTTTGCACTGCGGGAATCGAAGGTTACGGTGTGGAAACCGGCACTTTGCACACTGTTTACCAGTGTTGTTATATGCTGCCCGTTAATGCTGTAAACATCAAGGCGTACAAAAGCCGATTCCGGAATTCCATAGGATATTTGGGTTGTGGGGTTAAACGGATTTGGATAGTTATTCTTCAAAATAAACTCACCGGGTAGCTCATCGTCTTCCTGAATGGGTAAGGCTGTTCCCAGTTCCAGATAGATGATATCATTTAAACCACCTCTTGGATTTACAGTATCAATTCCATTTTCCCATACTCCGTTTGAGCTGACCGCTGCACTCAATTCGAATCCATCCAGTAGAGATCGTTCTTCTATCCGACGAAGTCCAAACGGTAGTTCATTGGGCAGAAATGCGCCAAATGCGCCATTGTTCTGATTTACAAAATCACCATAAAATCCGGCGTAGCGGCTATCGGCAAGGAAGCCGGAATCTTCTACAAAAGTTGCTCCAATTGGGCGGGTTTCTCCGCTTTCATCATCATAAAAAACCACAAAATTTTTGGGCACGGCTGTAGAAGTGGCATAAAATCCGGTTAGTTGTCCCGGTAGGTCCCCAAATCGTTTTACACTTACTCCCGAAAACGTATCAATCACATGGAAAATGTCTTCTCCGGTTCCGCCATCATTTAATAAAATACGCATACGCAATTCATTACCGGGCGTGAAACGGTTATTACCGGACGGTTCGGTTATAAACCAACCTTCGTAACTTCCAGATGAATCGGTTGTGAACCTGTAATGACGTGACCCGAAATCCGTTTCGCGGAATCTTGGGGAATCTGTAGTGCGGATAAAATCACCCCCGCTTGTGTTCACAAAAATAGCATTTCCTGCCCCATTTTGTTCGTACGGATCATCATCATCAATCACCCTGTTATAATAGCGATAAGTGGTGCTTGGTTTAAGACCATCAATACGTATACGGAATGCAAAGGGAACCCTATCTACATTATCGGGTTGCGCACCCTGAATGAATTGTGGCATTACGATTTCTGTAAGCTCTACTACGCGTATCTCACCACTTATAACAGATTGCAAACTCCCCGACCCTGCACGGATTCTGTAAATTCCCGGTTCACTAAACGAAACCTGATCAAACTGAGCACGACCACTATTGGCCTGTATACTTCGTTCACCGATTAATTCTCCTGGACCATCTTCAATAAACAGTTCTATCACCCCATTAAAATTAGCATCGGGAATTCCATCATCATTTATAGCAACAACAGAAAACTCCGGTAATGCATAACCCGTTTGACCAACCGATAAAAAGGATTCAAACTCCATAGTTGTAGCCTGAGAAATATCCGAACCTGTAATAAATATATCTGTAACGGCTATTTTAGACCGTTGTCCACTATCCTCATCAAGCCTGATTCCCGTGAAGTAATATTTCCAACGGAGTTCTACATAGGGCTGGTTTACAGCTACAGCCGGTAAGGCTACCGGACCAATTATTTGTCGATGTCCCTCTGTCTCGTTTCGTTCATATTCAATGGGATTACCGGCATCGTCCAATACGTCTTCAAAAGAGTCTGTATTTCCTACACGGTATTGTAACCTTATGTTATAAACTCTGGAGTTTGGGCGAACCGTTTTACCCTGCCAGGTAATCGTTACCTGATCAACTCCCTCAGTATTGAGAGCCAAATTAGCCGAACCCAGATATCCACCACCATCCTCCTGTGGATTAGCGGTATTTATGAAACCAAATCCATCTTCACCCAATCCGTTTATTCGGCTACGACTTGATAAATCATAGGGAAGTGTCCATAAGGCATTAAATTCATCATCAAGGCGCGGGTCAACAATATCGGTTTGATAAAATAACATGGATGCGGGATATGTTCCTGCTTCACTTGTAGATGACCATTCGGTAAACACATAAGGCTCATTCGATAGTACCCAGGGTGTTATTTCGGGGTCATCAGGCTCATCTTCATCGGGTTCAAAAAAGGCTGTTATAACGGTATCGCTGTTTCTTGTTATATTTATGATGTGTTCATCACTTTCAATATCTCCCGCCCAACTAACAAAGCGATATCCGGTTCGGGGAATGGCTTCGAGCCTGACAGGAATTCCGTTGAAATAAGAGCCCGACCACGGATAAACCTGAACCTCCACTCCCGGAGTTGATGGTAAAATATCAAGGCGGTTCACCCGAATGTATCCTGCTTCCATATCATTTACATCAACAGAAAGATTAAATTCTCCTGATATTCCAAATCGTTCACGTATGTGCTGCCGCATGAAGCTTGCTCTTTCAAGTGCAAAATCACGCATCACTTGAATCTCGTTTTCCCATGAACCAACACTCACCGGCCGTACCCATCTTTGGATATGTTCGTCCATTTCCGGCGCATATACTGCTTCCATAGAGTCGAGAACTGCAACTACACGGGTTGGTTCAAAGTAGGAGTTGAGTAAATCGGCACTTCGGTTTATAAATTCATTTCTGAAAGTAGTGTTAATCATAAGTCTCCGAAGCAAGAACGTTGACCAATCGGGGTTTGGCCAGCCCGGTCCGTTTTGTTGAAGTGCAAATGCCAAAGTATTATGAGCCGGACCTTCATCCCAGCCTTGAACGTAATCGAAATCAAGACCAAAGCCAAAGTCGGTATCAAAAACCATCCAGCGCCATCTCCCGTCAAGGCCTTCGGGAGCATCGGGATTATACTCGTTGAAAGAACGCCAGTATGCAAGATTATTTCCTGGCCAATCGGTATTCCGGTAATAAATTTGCGCAATCTGATAATCCATGAAATTTTGCACATCCATACGGGTTTGTACTTCATCATACACCGCTTGGGTCTGAATTGGATTATTGGCCATATACGAACGCATCTGGTTGAAATGGGCAGCCCCATCGGGATTTCCGCGGTCGAATACCGAGTTGTTTTCCATCATGGTAAACTCATCTTCATCGAGGCCATAGTGCGTTTCGATATATCGGTTATCCAGTCTGTCACGCATATTATGAACACCCCAATACTCACCATTTATAAAAACTACAGCTGCTCGGGTGTACTGCCTGTCCACGCCCATTCCGCGAATCAGTACTTGCATAAAAGCATCCCTGAAAATAGCACCATCCCAATCATTACCGCTGTTTCTGAGAAGAAGTCGTTTAAACTCCGATATGGGCTTATCCGGAAAAATTTGATAGTTTATCCAACTTTGACCATAATCACTACGTGCATACAAACGAAGTGTTTTTCTGGGGCGGGTTCGGCTTGTTCCGCCGTGAATCCTCACCCCAATATTTTGAGCAAATCCCATATTCCCTTCATCATCAAAAAACTCTATATGCGCTTCGCGCTCCCAATCACGACCCCTTTGATTGTAATTGGTGCTTTCCCCATGAACGTATATACCAATCTCATCGTCAAATAAATTTTCTCTATCCGTATTGATAGAAATTACGGGGATCGTATAGCGGTTAGCTTCCTGTTCATCAATAATCCAGGTGCCGGTTACGGTTTCACTGGGTTCCAAACCATCAAAAAACGTTCTGGCACGAACCACATTTATTTTGTTTACAATACCCAAAGGCGGCTGCCAATGTTCGCTATATGGGTGATTCTCATCAAAAGGATTTGTAGGAATCATGGAGATGTCGTTTGGGTCACCATCTCTGTCGGTAAGTAAGATAGACTCTGAAAATATCGGACTGTCTTCGGTGGGGATGCTGCCATCGAGAGTATAACGTATGATGGCACCGGGTTGATTGGAGCCAATAGAAAGGTTCACATTATCCGAGTAAAAACCGGGTGCAACCGTAAAGGAAGGTTTCTGAAGTTCAACTTGAATCGTTTCCGAGTTGTTACTTGAGCCGGGGCTTTCGTTCTCAAAAAAGTACCAGGAATCTGAATGAGAACCCAAACGACCCTTGGATAGGGCAACTCCAAATGGACCCGCTCTTACCGAATCAATAATACTGTCGTTCTGAAGTAACCGTAGGGTTGAACCGGGCTCGTAAGAAAAATCATCCAATATTAAACCATTCGTGTGATTTTTAGATGATAGAATGATGAAGTCGGAATCAAAGCCGGAAGGAATTGAAAAAGGGAAAGTTAAATTCCCGGCCTGGAGAGAAAGGGTTTGAGATTCGGAATCGAATCCATTTATATTGATTTCTACCCAGAGGTTATCTGAGTTGAGCGATAATTCCGAAATATACGGAGTTTGGGCACTTGCAATTGAAGCCCATATAAAAAACAGGAAAGCTATTCCCCGGCGAATTCTCATATCCGATTGCTAAATCTTGATTAATCAGGACTGATAATATAAGAAATCGTATAAAAAAGGGAAGGAGAGAATTTTTTATTGATGATGACCCTAACCCGAACTAGTCACAAAAGTATTCTACAAACAGAAAAGCCCGAAGATATTCTCCCCGGGCTCTCTGCTTACTTGATAAGTGAACCAAATCAATCTTTAAGAATAAGCTTCGCAATTGTTTGAAGCTGCATATTGGATGTACCCTCGTAAATTTTCCCGATTTTTGAATCGCGGAAAAACTTCTCAACCGGGTATTCCTTAACAAATCCATACCCGCCAAAAACTTCAACAGCTTTAGATGAAACATATTCCGCAACTTCCGAAGCATAGTACTTACACATAGCCGCTTCTTTAAGGAAGGGTTGTCCGGCTTCTTTTAAACGAGCCGCATTGTAAACAAGCAATCTTGCCATTTCAATTTTAGTAGCCATTTCGGCAAGTTGAAATTGCATTCCCTGGAAGGAACTAATTGATTTTCCAAACTGCTTGCGTTCTTTACTGTATGCAACTGCAGCATCGAAAGCACCTTGTGCAATACCAATCATTTGAGCACCAATTCCAATGCGGCCTTCATTAAGTGTTTCTATGGCAATTTTGTAACCTTTACCTACTTCACCAATAACATTTTCGGCAGGAACCCTGCAATCTTCCATTATTAACTCTGTGGTAGAGCTTGCTCTAATTCCAAGTTTGTCTTCTTTCTTCCCAACGGAAAACCCTTCAAAATCTCTTTCAACTACAAACCCCGTAATTCCTTTGTATCCGGCTTCGGGGTTAACATTAGCAAATACCAGGAAAATATCGGCTTCATTACCGTTGGTAATCCAAAGTTTATTACCGTTTAGAATGTATTCGTCCCCTTTTTTCTCGGCTCTGCACTTTAACGAGAAAGCATCACTGCCGGAACCGGCCTCACTTAATGCATACGCACCAACGGTATCCAGAGCTAGGCGAGGCAAGTATTTTTCGTTCAAAGCATCACTACCAAAATTGATAAACGCATTATTTACAAGGGTGTTTTGCACATCCATAAATACCGATGTGGATGCATCAACTTTGGCAATTTCTTCGATTGCTAGGATAGACATAAAGAAAGTACCGCCGGCACCTTGATATTTTTCGGGAATTTCTATTCCCATCAAACCCATTTCAAAAAATTGCTTAACTAATTCGGGCTTTAACTTTGCTTGTTCATCCATTTCGTGGACATGAGGGGCTATTTCACTCTTGGCAAAATCGGCTGCTGCATCGCGCAGCATCATCTCATCTTCAGTAAAATGGGTAAGTGGTTTAATCGAAATATCTTTTGTTTCCATGGAAGTGCGTAATAATTTTTTGTTCTGATGCAGTTAAACTACATGTTAATAATTTAGCCCAATATAACCCTTTTTCTATTGAGCAGAAAAGCCCTTCCACAATCATTTTTCATTCGTTCAAGGAATTTAACCAGGGCTTCTCAGCGAATAAAAAGTAAGTTATCGGGTAAATCAACTAAGCCAACACTTTATATTAGAAAATCATAAAAAAAGCCCCGATTGGAAATCGGAGCTTTATCATATTCTTCAATAATTTTTTATGACGCGAACTGCTTTTCAGCTTCTTCAAAAAAGGATTGATCAACTACAATACGACCACTGTTTTCATCAATCACAATTTTATTCATTCTTCTTACTTCCATTTGTACTTGTGGCGGTAGCATCATTCCCATGCTAGCACCATTGTGCATAGCTGTTACTGCAATGCCATTAGCTAAACCGTTACGTAAACGCTCATAGCTACGTAAATAGCGCTGATTCAATAAAGACTTAGCTTCGTCTCTTTTTTCATAGAGATCATCTTCTTCTTTTTCGGTTTTTTTGATGAGCTCTTTTAAATTACCTTGAAGCTTATCGAGTTCGCCTTTTTTTTCCTTTAAAACTTCTTTTTGCTCTTCAAGGTCTTTTTGAACTTCTTCATCTAAAATGGCTATCTCTTCAAGGCGAGATTTTGAATTTTCGATGAGTTGCTTTTGCCCTTCAATTTCTTTGGTAAGCGCATCATATTCACGGTTATTGCGAACCGTCATTTGTTGGGCTTCATACTTGGCTACCAACTCTTCGGCATCTTGTATTTCGAGTTCCAGCTTGGCTTTCTCGAGTTTCATATCCTTAAGTTGAGTTTGGTTTTTGTTGATTCTCGTTTCAACACGAACAACATCGGTTTCAAGATCGAGGATATCTTCCGGAAGATCACCCCGCATCTTTTTTAATTCATCCAGTTTGGAGTCGATATATTGGAGGTTAACGAGGTTTTGAATGACTTCACGCATGGTGGGTTTGTTAACTTATGTGATGGTTTTTGTATTAAATTCTGGTTTTTGAAATCCTCGAAGGGGATTGGTGTTCACCCGGGTTGATACCACGTTAACACCGGGAAACGCTTCGGATAACTCATGTGTCATTAAATCTATAACCGGCGCCTCGGTTTCATAATGACCTGCATCAATTAAGAGTTTTCCGTTTGGGATAAAATATTCATGGTATTTGATATCGGCTGTAACATACGCATCACAACCCATTCCAAATGCTTTGCCAATTAAAGATGCTCCGGAACCGCCACAAACAGCAACCTTCCTGATTTCGGCAGCATTGCCACTGTAGCGAAGGGCCTCACTTCCTAAAGTTTCAGCTACATGGTTTATAAAAGAATCGGATGACATGGAAGATGAGAGTTCACCAACGGCGCCAAAACCCGTTAAAAAAGATTCCCCATCTACGTGCAATGGATCGATGCTAAACGGCGATCCGTCTAAAACGCGGTCTAACTGTCCCTGAAGAGTTTTGAGGTGATGAACGTCGTAGTAAAATCGCCCTACCGCTATATTCTGATCTTCTAAAGACCAACCAACTTCAGGGATATTCAACGAACCGAAAAGATCTACAACCGAAGCTTTAACTTTAATCGGAATTCGAAGAACAAAGAGGCGGAGGCTGTCTTTTACCGGTTGCAAATATCCGATTTTTTCCAGTCCAAGCTTTTTTGCTAATAAAAAAGATACCCCATTTCGGGCGGCATCTAAATTTGTGTGGGCTGCAATAACATTAATATCGTGCTTTATTATCAACCGAATAAGTTTGCCAACAGCCGATTGCTCGGTTACATTTTTGAGTGAGCCAAAAATGAGCGGGTGGTGAGCTACAATAACGTTTGCTTTAAGTGATGCGGCCTCTTTAACAACTTCTTCGGTAACATCGAGGCAGGTTAGGATTGACTTTGCATTATCATCGGCATTACCGATTAGCAATCCTGTGTTGTCATACTCCATCTTACTTGAGTTGGGCGCCCATTTGTCGATAAATCCGGAGATATGACGTATTTTGGTGCTCATATGCGGCGTGTACTTAAACTCCTTTCCGCAATTAACTTAACTTTCGAATACGAAAATAAATTTCGAGCAAAATTCATCTACAATAAATAATCAAATATTATTTTTCTTTACAGACTTATTAAATTAAAGAAAAAATCTCAGAATATCAATTTATAGATTTTCGCGGGTAGTTTGTTTTTTTGAAATGAGACATACGGGCAGTTCAGTAGTCTCTTAAAAAGGTACACTAAAAAAGTTACCAGCATCTTAAGTATATACTGTGCTGCAGCCTATTATTCGAACATTGCTCATTCCATAAATCCATCATTTAGTGTCTTTATATATGAAATAAATATTAAGTTAAAAATCCCCTTTTGAATTAACCACAGATATAGCAGATTCCCACAGATTAGTCTCCCTTTTGGGAGGCAGGCGCAGATTAATTTCCCCCAAGTGAAATAAAATCTATCAAAAAAAGTATGCATGAGATAGATTAAATTGAAGAATAATTTGTACAGTTAATCGGATTTAAAGTAGGTTAGATTTAGGTAAAGGAATAGTTATAATTGAGCGCTGATTAATCAAGCGAAAAGATTTATAATTGTACAAAGAATAACATTCCAGCACCTCAAAATTAAAACCTGCCCAAAACTGCAACTATATTCTTGAAATTTTCTCCGCATTATTTATATTCCAATCTTTAGCAACCTAAAAGCCCGGCCTTATGACCTTTTTGCTCTGGGGGATTTTTGCCTACTTATTGGTTCAGCTCATTATTGGCTGGTGGGTTTCCCGTTACATCAAAACGGAGATTGATTATTTACTTGCCGGACGTAAACTTGGATACGTTCTCGGCACCTTCACCATTTTTGCCACCTGGTTTGGATCCGAAAGTGTAATTGGCTCTTCCGGTGCCATTTATGATGGATGACTTGCAGGTGCCACAGCTTGATCCTTTGGGTTTCAGGTTGTGTTTAGTTTTGATGGGTCTCATCCTATCATGCAAGTTTGATGACATCTTC
>PXCK01000084.1 GCA_003566635.1 Balneolia bacterium
CCCGAACACGGCCGTTAAGCTCCTCAGCGCCGATGGTACTGCTTACGCGGGAGAGTAGGTCGCTGCCTCTTTTTTTTCTTATTCCTAAAGCCTGATGTACAACACATCAGGCTTTTTTTGTGTGCGAAATGTGCTAAAATTACATCAACCCAAATCTTTCAAGTCTCTTAAGTCAATAACTTTTAGGAAGTCTGTTTCTTCGAATCCTGCAGGCTTAATATACCCCTCGTTTTTTATCACCTGACCCGCATTTTGTGTAAATAGAAATCCATTTTCACAGTTCAGTTCGTTCATTATGCTAGCAGCTAACTCAGTTAAAGGAACTGAAATAGTATGTCCATCATTAATTGCTAAATTGGATAATAACACATGCGTGTTGGTAAGTTGCTTTTTTAAAAAGTTACTATCTATGTTTAATGAAGATTCATCATTAATAATTATATTTTTTTGATTTCCATTAAAGGCAGATACAGCAACACCTTCATCGGCAAGTAGAGCGGTTAATCTGTGATTTAACTCTTTAGTTGACCTTAAAGTCGCGTCCTCACGCATAGTCCCCAATTGCATAATTCTATTAGTGTATTCAGAGTCACCATGGATAAAAATAGAGTTTGGAATCTTATTAAGAGCAACAGTTTTAGCGAGCTCTTTTAAAAACATACCGTTGTCAAGGTGGTCGTAATCAATGATAAAAAGATAGATGTTCACGCTAATTTATTTTTTTAATGAGTCACTTTTGAAATGATATGGAAGTAATTGGTCTACAGTAACATCCATGTATTCATGTTCGTTCTGAAACAAACGTGTAGTGCTGTGTTCTGCATGTTCAAATAAGACTTGCCTACAAGCCCCACAGGGACTAACATAATCACTTTTAGGTGCATATATATGTATAACTTCACCTAACAGTTCTCCATAAGCAATAGAGCGAGAAATGGCTACTCTTTCGGCACACAAGCCCAATTCCCAACTTTTTAACTCTACATTCACACCCGGTATGTATCCATTGGGAGTTTGAATAAGACAACTTACAGGGAAATCAGAGTTTTCAACCTTAGCAGTTTCACAAAGATCTTTTAAGCGACTTAAAATAGAAACTTGGTCATCATGTATTTCATACAAATCAACAGGTATAAATTCAAAATTTGAGTCAACAATAACTTCAATATCATAATAAGAGACCCACCAGTCAAATAGAGCTTCTTTTTTATATGTATCCGAAATAATTACTTTAGAGGGCTTTTCCGAGTTAGCTATACATGAAAAAAGGGCAGATTGTATAGAGGTAATAGTAAGTGGGTACGATATATTTTCAACTAATACACCCGGAAAGCAATTTTCTTTATCCGATTGTACAACGCAAACACTATTTTTATTTGAATAGGGTGAATAGACTCTACTTTCCAGTGTTTCGAAATTAATTTTATTCATTAATTGCCTCCATTACACTATCCATAACCGATGCTCGGATACGATTCATTTCATTTGCACTTGTTCGATGAGGGTATGTTCTATTTGTAAGTAAAACCACACTTACGTTGTTTTCAGGATCGATCCAAAAACTTGTTCCCGTAAAGCCGAGATGTCCAAAAGTTGCATCTGAGCTTAGTTGACCGGCAGTAGTAAAGCCATCTAAACTTTTAAGGTCGAAACCTAATGCACGAATATGTTCGCCTCTTTCAGTGAACAGTTCAATAGTTTCCGGTTTAAAAAACTGTTTTCCATTATAGTAACCATTATTCATAATGATTTGGCTAAATATTGCCACATCCCTTGCACGAGCAAATAGCCCCGCATGGCCGGCTTCTCCTCCCATATAGTAGGCTCTTTCATCATGAACATGAGCTTTTATCGTTCTATTTCTAAAAGTAGTGTCAATTTCAGTTGGTGGAATTCGATTAATTACCCAATTTCCTCTGTTTGAAGGATTGAAAGAAGCATCAGTCATACCGGCCGGTATAAACAAGTTTCTTCTTAAATACTGATTTAAACTTTGACCGGTTAATTTTTCGACTATCTCACCTAACAAAATGTAACCCAAATCACTGTATCTGGTTTCAGTACCGGGAGTGTAAATTAAGGGTTCATTTAAAACAGCACCAATTATGGCACTTTTTGTTTTGTGTTCATCCACATAAGTTCGATATGGTGGAAGTCCCGATTGATGTCTTAACAAATGTTCAATTGTAATCGCAGATTTCTCTTCGGATTTAAATTCTTCAAAATAGGTATGAACATAATCAGTAAGTTGGATCTTACCCTCATCGTACAGCATCATAATTGCACTTACTGTTGCTATAGGCTTAGTTAAAGATGCTAAATCGTAAATATCGCTTGTCCGTACAGCTCTTGTTTTGTTGTAATCGAGGAATCCAAATGCTTTTTCATAAATAATTTTATTATCTCTAATTACCGCAACAACGCCACCGGGGAAGACTTCTTCCAATACAGCACGATTCATTATTCTGTCTACATTCATGAGCTCACGACCGTTTACCCCGGCTGATTCCGGAAAATCATTTCGTACAATATGCTGCGGGATTTTCAATCCACTACCTTTTGTGTAAAGGCCCGGTATAGTTATCGGTAGCTTACCATTGATTTCGGTAGCACCAAACAAAGCTTCAGCAAGTGCTTTTGGCGGGCTACCCGGTCCCGCCCAAGATACCATGTGAACATCAGCCTGTGGTAATTCAGATAAGATGTAAGGACTTGAAAACGATATCATGACAATAGGTTTTCCCGTTTGTCGCAGCCGATTAATAAAATTTGTCTGATTTCTATTAAAGCTAATGGCTCTTCCTGTTTGGAGATGCACGAAAGATCCCAGAATGATCAAGTCGGTGTTTCCAGCAGAGCGAATCATCGCATTTATCTCACTATCAGATGTTCTGGAATCATAATTGAAGAATGAAACATCGGAGTGATAATTTCTGATAGCGCTATTAAATGGTGTACCCGTGTTACCTTCTCTGTGATTTGAAAGGGTAATGAGTGTGATTTTTGGGAATCTGCTACCATCAATGGGTACAATATTCCTGTTATTTTTTAGGAGTGTGATAGATTCTCTGGCGATATTATCAGCAATGATTCGGCTTTCCAGTGTGTGAACTAAATCGGGAATGGCATCCACATCAACTTTTCTGCTATAAAATAGATTTTGTTCGGCTTTGAGTCTTAATAACTTGCGAACGGAATGATCAATTCTTTCTTCTGTAATTTCGCCTTCTTCAATGGCAATCTTGATGTAGTGTATGGCAGTAATTTCATCAGGGGAGAGTAATAGGATATCAGCACCCGCCTGTAATGCCATTAAAGCTGCTTCGCCGGGAGAGTAAAAATCAGAAATTCCCTGCATTTCGAGGGCGTCTGTTACGATCAACCCTTCAAAACCCAGCGTTTCCTGAAGTTTTGTTGTCATAAATCGTGGATCCAATGTTGCAGGAAGTCTGGGATTTGAGCCAATATGTGGGAATGCAATATGTGCTGTCATAATACTTTTTACGCCGGCATCAATTACATCTCTAAATGGTTTCAATTCTACCTCATTTAATCGTGCTAAATTATGGCGAATAACAGGTAGGGCAATATGGGAGTCGGTATTCGTATCACCATGACCTGGAAAGTGCTTAGCAGTTGCTACAAGTCCGGTACTTTGAACACCTCTGATAAATTCTACACTATAGTCGGACACGGTTTGCGGGTCTTCTGAAAATGATCGAATATTTATAACCGGATTATCCGGATTGTTATTAATATCAACAACAGGTGCATAAATTTGATGGACTCCCAGAGCTTTAGCTTCTAAGGCAGTTATTCGCCCTTTTTCGAAAGCGTTTGCAGTATTACCTGTAGCAGCTATGCCCATTGCCGGTGTAATTCGGGTTGTATTATTTACGCGCATAGCAGCACCGAATTCCATATCCTGGCTAATCCAAAGTGGCAATTTGGAAACCTGCTGAAGTCTGTTTGTTAGCGTAGCTTGGTTATAGTGATCCCCCCTAAAAAAAATGATGCCACCAATATGGTGTTCAGTAATCAAATACTCTAATGATCGGAATGTATCATGTTCACTATCATAATAATCGCCAAAAGCTCTAATGGAGATCAATTGTGCAATTTTTTCTTCTAATGACAAATCATTAAGTACGGTTTCAACTAACTCATCAATTGAGGTATCGTCTAATAACTCTACGGAGGTTGATGTAAGTCTGTTGGGATCTTCAGCCCGAAGAATAAAGAAAGCTGTTGATATGATAAGTAACAAACTGATAGAAGAGATGAGTAAGGTTCTCGAATTTTTTTTATTAGAAGATGAGGCCATGTTAGTTTTTAAATCGAACTAATTTTTCAGGTTGATGAATATTGGTCGCTAACTTTGAAATATCTGCATTATTGTGCAATATACTAAGGTTTGGATGATTTTTTTTAATTCCTTTTATGAGCTTTTTTTTGAAATCCGGGTTAGAAACAAGCCCACCATGCAACCATACAGTTGATTCGCTACGACCTTCTAAAACCGGTTGAAGCATTTTCATCCATAATGAAATCTGTTCATATAATATTTCAGAGAAAGGAGGTTTACCTTGTATAGCTTGATCAATAAAAAAAGCGGATGATTGAATCTTCTCACTTCTGGTGGGAGCATATTTTTTTACTAAATCAGAAAATAATTTTCCTGATAACAAATCGCCCTCGACCGGGCCTTTACCGCCGATTAATCTAAGTTGATTGTTTTCTAAAAATATAGCAGCAGAACCGGTTCCGTGAATCAATAAAACATCTTTGGGGGTTTGTTGTAACACATTCCAGGTAAGTTCAGCATCGCTTACCACTAAAACTTCGCAATCTATTTCATTTGACAACAATTGCTCAAGCTCATTAGCTTTCTCGTAATTACTACCTCCGGCAATTCCGGCAATTATATATTCAATTGAATTTTTATTGAGTTTAGCGTCCTGGATTGAAAAGAGTATTTGCTGAAATAATTCTTGAGATGACTTGAGGCTTAATTGAAGGGGACCTCCTTTAAATGATATCGATTGATTACGTGATTCTCGAAAATAAAAACGTGAACCCGTACCACCACCGTCTATACCTAATACCGATTTCATTGTACCGGAATTATTCTTATAGTTTGTTTGACGGAAGGCATGTCTGAGTCAAATGTTTTTATTCGTATAGGAATCGTACTTCCACGTACTGATTTTTCAATTAAAAACGATGATGGGTTGTCATCTTCATCCAGTATGAACAAAGTTTGATTGCCGGTTTCAGTTTCGTGAACCCCAAAAAGGGTAGTAGTGATAGAATGAATCCCATTTTCTTTAAATGGTATGGCACTTAATTGAAAGATTGAATTTGTATTTCCACTCGGCACATAGTCAAATCTTTCTTTACGAGCCACACAAACAGCTGAAGAAATTGAAAGAAAATGTGTGTTTGCATCGCATAGTGAAAAGTCATTTTTTTGTGAGCTAAATCGGTTTGCCCAACGCCAGTTGATTGTTTGATTATCTAAGCGATTAGTAAGTTCGGTATGTGTATCGTTAACTCTTCGTTCAAAGTAATCCTGCCCTACCGGGCTAAAGAATAAACTATCATCAAGACTTTGGAGAAAATATCGAGTAAGATTAATTCCCGTAAAATTATTAAAGAAGGGGGAGGATTGAAGCTGATTGAGTTCATCTTCAGAGTAATAGTTAGATAATGCTGCAAGAGAAGTTTGACGCAAGAATTCATCCACAAAACCCGGTGCTACGGAATTTGAACTGTAAACGAAATCCCAATTCGATAAGTAGCTATTTATGGTAGATAGGGTAGCATCATTCGATTGATTGGTAATTTCAATCAAAAAATTTGTAATGTCTGAGAGCGAAGAATCGGGAGTTGCTGAAAGGCTACTTATTTTTTCTAAAATAAGTTCGCTATCGAAGCTATCACTTAAATTACCGGTTAATTCTTGATTATTGCCATAATTGTCATAATGACTCAAAAGTTTATAAATCTCAACTGGTTCGAATAAAATAAAAGTAGATTCACCTTCGGGTATTTTAAAGGATCCATTACTAACTTGTGTATTGAAAGAAAAAACGGCTTCACTTTTTTTTGATATAGAAATGCTTTGTGATTCTGCATCTACACTTTTAGTTTCTACCTTTACATTTAGATGTGATTCCGGGAAACTAAATGTAGTATCATTTAGAGCAGCAATTGGTAACGGATACCCGGGAATTGTTTGTAAGAGAGTGGTACCATCATTACTAATTCTTATAACAGGTTTAAACAACGGGTTTATATTAAATCCGGAATTAAAGTTTATTAGTTTAAATTTACTGTTTTCATGATGAATATTACTCTCAGAAAAGAATGGAAGGGTGGTAGAAAAATTAAGCGTTTTTCTAAGAAGATATTCATTGTCTAAAACCCATTTGAGTGAAGTAGGGTAGAGTTGTTTATTTACAAATGACCGGCCCATTAAAAAAGGTTGAATTTCGACCGGTATTTGAGATGCTAAAAATTGATGCATAACCGAAGACTGCCAAGAAGTATCTTTTAGCCAATTTATAAGCTGCATTATTTTAATTACATCATCAAAAGCCCATAATTCAGGAGTAGAATTCGTGAGCGTAAACTCAACCGGATAACTTCTTCTGTTTTCATTAATAAAAAGATTCACTCCAGATACATAAGCTTCAAGTTTTACGGCAAGTTCTTCATCTATATTATCAAATTCCGATGCGTTTGTTATTAGTGTTGAATAGATGTCTGCTTGTAGGAAATTATCTCCAAAAAGAAGGTTTAGTTCACTTTTTGATGCCAATTTAAGAAGGTTCATTTCCCAGAGCGATTCTCTGGCATGGGTCAAACCTAATGCAAAATAAAAGTCATTGCCATCGGCTTCAATTAAACTAAAGGACTTAGTTGTTTGCTTTATTAACGCTTCATTCTGAATCCCGTCTGTTTCGATTTCGCCACTTAATAGTGAGTTACCACTGTTGGTAAGCCATAAAAGGGAACCAAGAAGGGCAACACCTAAGGTGATGAATAGAATAAATAAAATTGACAGCCACTTCATGAATAGGATTTTTTTGTTGGTTCCTGCATCTTTATAAAGATTAATTTACTTTGTAAATCAATATGATAAGCAGATTAAGAAAATACAAAAATAAGAAGTGGTTAACATCGGGTTTTGTGAGTAAATACGAGAATGGTAGTTGTAAAAATCCTAACTAATTAAGATGATTCTTTCTGTATTCAGGCTAATAAGTCAATTGTATATTGTGATTGTAAAATCTCAGTTGGTACGAGTTTAACGTACCAAAGTAGTCTGTAACTGCTTTGGGTTCCATAAGACCAATTCTTTGTAATTGATAAGGTGTTCTTTTTACTACTAAGTAGGGATTTCCAAAATGAGTTGAGTTCGTAAAGACGTAATAGTAAGATTCTCCATCCGGTACAATGAAGATTGGGAATGTACCAGTAATGAATCCAATAGAGTTGGGCACACACTGAGAAACACCCCAAAGTTTTTCAAATTCATTACAAACAAAAAATTGATTATAGTTGTCATCTAAAGTAATCCGAACATGTCTGGGGTTGTGTTGACTTTGTACCGCTGTTTCAGGACTGTATGGTCTGTCCCAGTTATGCCAGGGGTACTCTCCGGTATCTTCTAACCTTTGTAGTCCATGATCATCTAAAGTAATAGAATGTCGTCCTAGACTAAAAGGATGTTTAAACGGTAGCTTTACACCCGGGAACTCATGTTTATGACGGTTACGAATTAGTCTTAAATCTGTAGCGAATCGTTTAATTGTTTGATCAGAAGGAAGGGGTGCAAATTCATACCACGTAGCAACTAAAGTGGCTTCTTCCCACTCTTCATCAGTAAATTCAGTTGATGGACTTACGATATTGCAAGAGTTAAGTAATATCGATAATAGAAGTAGATTAACAAAAAGCCCAACTTTTGTGATTTTTTCCATAGTGGTAGTGATTTATTCGGTGAAGGACACGTCTTCTTCAACTGAATCTTTTCCTAAATGTTCCTCCATTTCTTTACGCAGCTTTTGGATGGTTAACCCACTAGTAAGTGATCCATTTCTTGCTATGGAAATTCGCCCGGTTTCCTCAGAAACAATGAGCACAAAAACATTATTAGATTCACTTACACCAACTGCAGCACGGTGACGTGTACCAAAAACAGAACTTATATTAGGGTTTTGGCTGATGGGCAAGTAACAACTTGCCGCTGCAATGCGGTCATTACGAATAACAACGGCACCGTCATGCAAGGGCGTTTCTTTATTGAAGATAGTCTCAAGTAATTTTGCCGAAACTTTAGCATCAATTTTTTGACCAACATCAACCAAATCCTGCATGGTTGAACCTTTTGCAAAAACAATGAGCGCACCTGTTTTTACTTTGCTCATGTTTTTAACCGCATCAATTACTTCATCTATAACTGTTGCAGATTCGTTATTCCTAAAGAAGCGCTCAAAGTTAGTATTTTGACCTATTCTGTATAATAAACGTCTGATTTCGGGTTGAAATAGAATGATTAAGGCAAGAATACCTACATCTGTAATTCGACGCAGAATAAAATCAATAGTTGTAAAACCAAGAACACTAACAAGGGCGTTAATGAGAAAGATGATTACTAAACCAACAAAGGCAGGAACTACAAATGAACCCCGAATCCAGGTATAAAGATAATAGATAACCACCGCAATGATGAGGGTCTCTGCAAAGTCTTTTATCCCAAATTCTAAAAATCCAAAAAAGCTCAAGCTGTAGTTATTACATTATTCCTGTTTTTATTTGTTGGAATATACGAATTGAATCGACAGCTTTCTTAACATCATGTACGCGAATTATTTTTACTCCATGAACAAGTGCCTGAAAGTTTAAAATAATTGTTCCTGTAAGACGATCGTCTATATCACGACCATTTAACATGGTGCTAATCATACTTTTTCTGGAAATTCCTACAAGTACCGGATAAGGGGATGAGCAAATAACCGGTAATGAATTAAAAAGTGTTATGTTGTGATCCAGTGTTTTACCAAAGCCAAAGCCGGGATCTAAAATTATGTTACTACATCCGGCCGCTTCTGCAACTCTAGCCTGATGTAATAAAAACATAAACACTTCAGATTCAATATCCTCATATTGAGGATTATCCTGCATTATTTTAGGGCTTCCTTTGGAGTGCATGATCACCAAAGTTGCTCCATATTCAGCGCATAATTCAGCTTTTTCCGGATCGATTTGCAATCCACTCACATCGTTAATCCACTGTGCGCCGGCATCAAGAGCTTTTTGTGCTACTTCAAATTTCATGGTATCCACGGAAAAAATTAAGTGTGGATACTTCTTAACCGCTTTTTCAAGAATCGGAAGTACTCTGTTTTCTTCTTCTTGAGCGGGAACGGGTTCACTGCCCGGCCTGGTTGATTCTCCGCCTATATCAATAATTGAAGCACCTTCTTCAACCATTTTATCAATTTGCTTCAGGGCATCATCAACAGCATTAAATTTGCCCCCATCGCTAAAGGAATCCGGAGTTGCATTAAGGATTCCCATAACTTTTGGAATAGAATAATCAAGTTGAATATTTGATTTTTTAATAGTCAAATGAAAGGAAACTTTTTCTACTTTTAAATTTTAAATATTAATCCCAGTCTTGGATATCGTCTACCGATTTAGCTTTGTCAGCCCATTCGTCAGCATCCGGTAGGGGGTCAACTGTTTCGTTAATGATACGATCTTGCCATTTCTCTGCAAGGCGCTCATTCCAATCGATATAATGTTCCCACTTTTCCGGCACTTCGTCATCCGGGTATATTGCATCAACCGGACATTCGGACACGCAAGCATCACAGTCGATACATTCATTGGGGTCAATAGTTAGAAAGTTGGGGCCCTCGCGAAAGGCATCAACGGGACAAACAGATGCACAATTTGTGTATTTGCAGTTTACGCAAGGTTCGGTTACAATGTAAGCCATGTTAAAAGTATGGTTGAAGTTAGTATAGTAACATTTAATAGAGTTGTGTTATAACCAAAATAAATGAGTAATCGTTTTGGTTAAAACACAGTTCAAAATAACACATTTAAAATCAAAAAGTGGAGTATAAAATAGGTTTTTGGAGTTATGCTTGTTGTTTAATTTAGTAATGATTTGACTGATTTAGTTCGGGTAGTATTTTTAAAACGTGAGCTTGTTTTTAATTGCGAACCTGCCTGACTGCGTCAGCAGGCAGGTTGTGAATTGTATAAATAGTTTAGTTAACCCGGATTATTCACCAAGAAATTTTCTTGTTAGCAAGGCGAAGAGAGAAAATCAGCGGAAGGGTACATAAGTACCCTGAGCACGATTTTTCAACTTCAACGCGGCTAACGTGGAAATTTTGCAACATTTTAGCTTCACCCAAATTTGAGTAAATGCAGTATTTATCTATACCATTAGAATACAAAGGTTTATGCTTTAATTTTAAAACTATCGTGAATAATTCGGGTTAAGTATTTTAATCAAAGCCTGACGGTTAATAGGTGGTTATTCTTTTCATGTCACAACGCAAACTCCTTCTCCCACAAAGTTGTATCTATTTGTATCGTGTAAAATTTGGGAGTAGGCCGGGGTGAGGGTGCAACTAAGTCCAACAATTATTCTTTTTTCTGACATCCGAACCTATTTATGTGCCTATTCTTCTGGTATTTGATATCTATATATTAGTTTTCTAAAGAAGTATTAAATAAGTGTTAATATGAGGAACTCAGGAAAAAATTAAATAGAGTTAGATGTAAGAAAATAATTACCAGCTCGTAAGTCCTTTTGGAGTTAACCACTGATTAAGCAGATTTGCGCAGAGGTTCGCAGATTTACCTCCTTGAAGCTAGGAAGGTCTGCCAAGCAGTAGGCAGGCACCAGATTACCGCAGATTAATTTCTAAAAAAGTTAGTTAGTCTGCCATTCAGTAGAGAGAGTCCCAGTGAAAAAATCCGAATCACAAATAAAGGAGGGATAATAACCATTAGTTAGAAATTCTAAATGTTGTGATCTTAGTGCCTTCGTTGTGTACGTTGTGGTTAACAAACTTTTCTATCCTGAATTATTCACGAAAGTATGAAAGTCAAAGCATAAACCATTGAATACTTATGATATAGACAAATACTTTGTTCACTCAAATTTGGGTGTATTTAAAAATGCTTCGCACCGAGCGAAGCGAAATTTCTTTGTGAATAATTCGGGTATGTATCTGTACGTCAGGCAGGCTCCGTACTTCAATTATAAGTAGAATAGCATAGAATTTTTCACCCTTCAAAAATATTTTTTAAAAAGAAGGATAAATAGCGATCATTCCAATACCAGTTGTGTTCGGCTTTCTTATTAAATGGCACGACATTAAAAGCCGCTTCAAGGCCGGAAGTTCTCAAAACATCAATAAAGTAGGTATTTCTATATAAGTTTCCTTTATTGTCGTCATAAGCGGAACTTCGAATCCAGAAGGTGGTTTTTTTTAGTTTTTGCAAAGTGATAGGATCTGCAAATCGAATTAATTCAGTAGAATTCCATGCTGAGAGGCTTCCACCAATGCGGGCATCCGGTTTACCTAATGCACTATCAAACATGGAAACTTTTCCCCATATGGTATCTGCTTTGTTTGTTCTAGGGTCAATTTGGTCTTCAAACATAAATAACGCATCATATAGGCCTGCGTGATGAAAATAACCGGGTAAGCCGCATGTTAACAGTGAGGTTGTATATCCTCCAAGTGAAAAACCATAAGATAACCTCATACTCGATTGGGTTTTCTTCTGAAATCTTGCATCAATAAAGGGGATTAACTCTGTTGTTAAATAATCCCAGAAATTGCCTGATCCAAAACCAACTCGTTTGTCGGCAGGAGCATCAACCATATTTATACCCAATGACGGGATCGCATTATCAGCTGAGTTTAGACCGGGCATTACAACTAAAATAGGTGGAAGGGTTCCATCTTGAATAAGTTCATCAATCCGTTCAATGGATGTTTTTTTACGACTCCCGTCCTCTTGAATGTTTACATACTCCCGTTCGTGCCCTCTAAAAAGATAAAGTATATGCACATTCTCTAAGGAAGTAAATCTTGGTGGCTCATACAAAAACAAATGCTTAGTGATACCTAATGATCTCGACCTAAAAGGTAAAACACGTAAATTGCCTCGCAGTTTTTTCTTATGGTAAGCTAATAAACTGCGGTATTGAGGAAGCATGAAGTCTAACTAACTAAATTGGCCTCAAATGCTTCTGCTATTTCCGGGCGATTATGTCTGACAGCGCGTTTTAAGAAACCGGGAATAATAGTATCATGTGTTTTTTTAATGTACTCAGGATCTTTTAGTCGCTCAATGATTCTATTATATTTTTCTAAACCGTGCTCATTAATAATTTTCTCTTTTTGTTCGCCTGAACCGAAGTGAAATAACATTCCTTCAGCATCAGCTTCGGGGTGAAACTGAACAGCAACCATCTCTTTTTGCAATCGGATTGCCATAACCGCACGCTCTAAATCTACATGAGGACGTTCTTTCTCAAGGCATAACATTGATGCGCCCATTTCTTCCATTACTTTTTGATTGGGTTGTAACACCTGCCAATCTCTAAAATCGGCTGCAAAGAAAGGGTCATTAAGACCTTGTAAGAGAGGATCAGTTTCGCCGTCTTTAGTTTTATGAACCGGTAATATTCCAAAAGATCCAGATCTTCTTGGAGTAACTTCACCAAGGTTAAAATGACGCGCTACCATTTGATACGAATGGCAAATAAATATTCCGTATTTAGGTGGATTTAACTTAGCAGCGTTATAACTCCAAAGGTCATCAAGCAGATTGAAATAATTTTTCTCCCATGTTTTGCCTTCGCTATCAAAAGGACTGCCCGGACCACCCGTAGAGATGTAAACATCAAAGCTTAGATCCGGAAGTTCATTTTTGTAACGAGCATCAAATACTTCAAATTCCACAGGAATATTGTAGAATGATTCTGATGCATTCGTAAGTAAATTTTTTATACACCTCATACCCTGATTAGGGATGTTATTGTAAAGGTCTATAATTGCTGCTTTTACAGGTTTTATTTTCATTATGTAATACTATAAATATCGTGCTATAAACAAAGGTAAACTGCCACCACCGGCCGTTACATTGGCTAAATTGTTAAATGAGGTTCTCGTGAGGCATCCGCCCATCATAGGTCCATTAAGATACGGATCTAAATCAATAACTGTGTCCATCATTCTCCAGTCATTTTCAACATTCAGTAGAAATGGTTCTTTACCAATTTCAATGACTTCCTGAACAACAAAGTCGTCTAATAATGCACTTTTAATTGCTTCATCCCATTCTGATTGAGTAGACTGAAATCCTAATATCACGCCATGCCCTCCGTAATCGTCGTTTGGTTTAAGAATAAAGTTGTCCTTATTCTTGTAAACTGTTTCAACTAAATCAATTACAGAACCTCGATAGCGTTCTTTACGTTCACGCATCTTGCGAGTCCAGGGTATGTGTGTCCTTATGGCTTTGAGCTCATCGTTGCCAAGAACTCTGGTGTATTCGGGGTCTGTTAGTAATGAAAAAAGGTGTTTTTTATGAACAAGTTTAGATCTGAAGGAGTTTAGATAACACGTTTTCTGAGCTTTGTATCCTTCCAGATAAGCTCCGCACTCATCTTTAACTTCATAAAATTCATTCATTAAGAGACGGCGGTAGAGAATATCAATTTTTTTACCGTTTGCATAAATCCATCCGTCTTTACATTCGAGATCACGAGGATCTGAAATCTCGCAATCAAACCCCATCCGTTCGAGGTAGTCATGGATTAAATGAAACTCGGGTACGGTAGGTACATTTTGAAAATCAACAATAGCAAAAGTAGGTCGCTCTTCTATTCCACCAAACTCTTCGTGATAGATTCGAATTAATCCATTAAAAGTATGTTCAAGTGGCGATACGAACCGTATAGGGTATCGCTTTATGAACTCTTGAAAAACGGGTAGTTTGTGGTAAATTTTAGCAAGTTCATGAGTATAGGCAATTCCGGCAGGAACTTCTGCATTGAGTTCAACAAAACGAAAAGAGTAGTCAGTTAAGAATGCATCCAGTCGGGCAGTTGCCGACATTCGTATAACATTTGTGGGAATGGCTGCAAGCTCAATTTCCCAATCTTGCATTCCTAACTCATCTAAAGTGTGTCGGTTATTAAATGTTGAAGCTGCAATTTTTAAAATAGCCTGCCGTATAGTATAAACGGTATCCTGGATATACTGATAGGTATGCTCACCTAAGAACATGGGACGCAACGAATTGGTAAGTGGCCTGCCGCCAAAAAGGGTACCATGCTCTTTTTGTAATTCAAGTAGCATAAGGTTTTGCTCCTCAGCTGCTTTTAAGTCTTTTGCTATGAGCTGGTTATAATAATCTACTGCCTCTTTGGTTGGTTTAAGCATTTGGTTCGAGCGCTCCGTTTGCAGTAAATTGACGTTTACGTTTTTTCTTTTTTGCTTTGTCTACCACAAATTCTGCCATATGCTTTACAACCCAGTCGAAGTTTTCTGCACCAACCGAATAATAATCGGCATCAGGTGCGGGGTTCATAAAATCGATGGCGTACGGTATACCGTCCCGAATAGCAAACTCTACGGTATTCATGTCGTAATCGAGGGCTTTGCAAATAGCTAATACATCGCGCTCCATTTTTTCATGTAATGCTTTTGGTGTTGGCGCCTGGGGTACATCATGATAGCGAAGGTGTGGTTCTGCACCGGGGTTATACTTCATTATTTTGACGTACTTTTGACCAATTCCATAACATCTGTAATACGACTCAAATTCAATTCCTTCCTGAAGCATCATGCACAAATCAGCACTATCATTGTAAGCATCAAATAGGTCTTGTGGGTTATTGATTTTGGTTACGTCTCTCCATCCACCGCCATCATGTGGTTTTAAGAAGCTTGGGAAACCCACATATTCAAATACTGCATCCCAATTAATAGGATATTTTAAATTTCTGAATGATGATGATTCAGTATTTGGCGGATGCTGTTTGTGCGGGAGTATTACAGTTTTTGGAACCGCTACATCAGCTTCCTGAGCAATGATATTATCTATAAATTTATCATCTGCACTCCACCAAAAAGGATTGTTTACAACATATGTTCCTTTCAATGAAGCCCACTTCAGGTATGAGCGATAAAATGGAACTTCATGCGATATTCTATCAATAATAACATCATAGCCCGGATCAGCATCCATATTTATGGCTTCGAGTTGTACAAACTCTGCGTGAACACCATCGTATTTTTCGTTAATGTAGTGAACGAGTGCATCCGGGAAAGTTGTTTCCATTCCGCGTAATAATCCAATCTTCTTCATAGCATAATCTCCAGGGTTAGGGTAAGTGTTTTAAAATCATTCGTCTCCATTCGTGCCAATCATGGATTACGCCCGGACTCCAGACATCCAGATCGTACCAAATTCCTTTTTCATATAAAAGATGACAAAAATGTCGGTTAGCATCAAGGCAAATATCTTGATCGCCGGCCACAAAACGCAAATCAACTTTTTTGATCGCTTCAAGTTGGTGCCCATGCAAGTTAGGAACATAATCTACCGGGTTGTTAAAGTATACATTATCCTCGTAATGGTCATCGGCAAACGACCTTACGTCAAATTTACCACTCATAGCTATTAACTTACCGAAGAACCAAGGATGTTTTAATGCAATGTTTGCAGCATGATAAGCACCAAAACTTGCACCGGTACTAATGATGAAGCGATTTTGGTTATTGTTATGGATAAAAGGTATTACCTCATCTGTTATATAAGATTCATATTGTCTGTATCGCATGAACCGAACATGCGGGTGTACACTTCTGTTATAAAAGCTTTCTGCATCGACTGAATCCAAACAGTAGAATTGGTTGAACCCATTTTCTATTTGTTCTCTGCATGTTTCAATCATTTTAAAATCTTCCCATTCATAGAAGCGTCCCATACTTGAAGGGAAAACAAGAACAGGTGCTCCGCCATGGCCGAATACCAGCATCTCCATTTCTTTGCCCAGGCTGGGGCTCCACCATTTCACAAATTTACGTTGCATACAATTTACTTTAGTGCTTAAGTTGTTATCAAGGTTTAATAATAAATCAATTTTTCAATTGAAGAAAATTTTAATCAATAATATTAAAAATAATTTTTAGACAGGAATATTAAATGAAGGTATTGTTAGCGGGTGCAACAGGTCTTGTTGGAGGTCATTTGTTAGATTATTTGCTTAGTAATGATGAAATCACACAAATCCATGCTATCGGCAGACGTGATATACGCATTGAGAATCATAAGTTCGTTAGCCATGTTGTTGATTTTGATAAACTTTCAGGTGACGAATCCTATTTTAATGTAGATACCGTGTTTTGCTGCCTTGGAACAACCATAAAAAAAGCCGGTAGTAAACAAGCCTTCAAGAAAGTTGATTTAGAATATCCTTTAAAATTGGCAAGACTTACTCAAAATGCAGGAGCATCCTGTTTTTCGATAATCACTGCAATCGGTTCTGATCCCGATAGTAGATTTTTCTATAATAGAGTTAAGGGTAATGTTGAGTATGAGTTGAAAAACATGAAATTTGAGCGATTGCATATTCATCGTCCGGCCGGGATTATGGGTGAAAGAAAAGAAAACCGACCTGGTGAATCTTTTTTTAACGGGTTATTAGGGGCACTATCTTTTGTATTGTTTGGTCCGCTAAGAAAAATACGACCGGTAGAGGCCAAAATGATTGCAAAGGTAATGCTTGATAAGACTTTAGACCCTGAAAAGGGCTTGCGGATTGTGAGCAGTACAGAGTATCAAAAACCGTGATTGTATCTTTTGATTAAATTATACAGCTCCATACTCGCTGGCTATATGATTCTTTATCATAACCCCATATTTCGTTTCACGGGAATCACTTCGTTCGGGGCACTTCGCGGGAATCGCTTCGTTCGGGGCACTTCGTGGGAATCTCTACGCGGGAATCGCTACGCTCGGACTTTTGGGGCACGAAAGCCAGCAATTAACTTATATAAATTTTATGATTTTTTGAAGTCCTAAAACCTTCAGTACCATCCCCCTCGAGCGGCTTCGCCGCTCTCTGCCCCCTTACAAAGGGGGATTCCATACGTTATTAAATTATAATAATTTACGACTAGCCATGGGTTTCAACCCATGGCTAGCATAACAACTAATCACCAAAACCAAATACCGTAGGCATTGATAAGCCGTCATATACTTGTGATTCACTGCAAGATATACATGCATGTATGTGCAGAGTAAAGCATTTGTCTTGTTGAAGACATTTCCCAAATTTTCATGAATGATTCGGGTTAATACTTTTACTGTTTATTGCGTTAATATAGATTAAAGAAACTCCAAATAGGGTTAGAAGACCGCTTATGGCCATTAGTAAATGCCACGGGTAAATAAAAATATATCCCAAAAGTGGTAAACCCGGCATTGCAAAAATGAAAAAAATCATTGATAACACACCGGTTAGCAGGGAAGTGTTAATCATCTTCTGATAACTTTTCGAAAGCAATGCATAATCATAAATTCCTGATATTATTAGTAAGGTCACGGAGCCGAATAAGAAAAGGTGCAGAAATGCGACTTTTAATAAATGATAGTTGGTTAGATATAAAAAATTTGGATGAAATGTGATGACTTGAAGTAATGATTTAGCTACTAGTAGACATAGACCTGTAAAGAATATGGTTTTAATAGTAGGATTGCTATGCAGGGTACTTAATAAGCGCACACAAACTATTATAGTCCCGGCTGAAAAGGCTATATTCATAATCCATCCTAAGTAGTACAGTTGGTACTCCAATTCGAAGGTGTAAAACATAGAAATCATTGAAAATGGAAGGCAGATTGTCATCAGCCAGTACCCAAGCCAATCTAATTTGCAAATTCTTTCCAAAGGCAGGTTTTGAACCAATACTGCCAAAGTCATAAATAGAATCCATCCATTTGTAGACAGATATAAATAACTGCCCAGCCAAAACTGAGCCAGTTTACTACTCATACCACCACTAATAGCCAATGCAATAGGGCTAAATCCGGCAATGATAAGCCAAAGCCAAGCTGTTAAAAGAAATGTCTCAAATAGTTTGTTCTCGCTTTTTTTCATGTAAAAAACAAGCAAGTAGGCAAGCCATAAAGTGGCAACAAGATGCACTGAAGACCATAGGATTGACCAAAATGCATATCCACTTAAACTAAAACTGACAAACATACCAACGTTACTCACATGCAATAGTACAGCCATAGGTATTGCGTTTTTCACAGCAGTGGATGTTCTGATGCAATATTTAAGCGTGAAACCAGCGAATGCGATATAAATCCAGCCAAGCATCGCCGCATGGGAATGGGCGTGAATTAAATCAGATACGGATAAAAACTGCTGAATTGAATACTGCCATTCTAATCGCAACCAAATACCTGATACTAAAGTGACCATGAGCCAAATCAGTGCAGGAATGTAGTACCATCTGTTAATGGCATTTCTTAACACCAGGCTTTCAAGTGGGCTTGTCATCTTTCTGTTCCACTATTACTTTTGTATTAAAAATCTTTTCTTACAAACGATCTCATACCAAGCAAAAGAGGGGTTAATATCCAGGTGGAGGTACATATTAGAATCATTGTAAGTCCGAAAGTACTACCAAAGAAACGCTGAAATACCGCACCGGTAAAGCCCATCAATGCGGAAGCATCAAAGCGGATTAGTAAAGCTATACGTCCCATATCCAAAGGGTTAAGCATAGACATAATCAAGACAGGCTGCTGAAGTGGATAATCAGAAAACATATAGATCACCATTAAAATAATACCATCATAAACCACAGCAAAAAATAACCATAGTATAATTGCCAGCCCCAAGCCCTTTATTTTATCCTCAGTTTTTAAAGCTATATAAAATGCGAGAGCACAAAAAATTAGTGTGAGGGCAATAGAGGCGGTTATTAGGAATACTAATGACGAAAAATGGGTAAAAGCAGCACCTTGCCAAATAAAAGGTAATGCCACACCTAAGCCAACCGCTATCGACATAGGTACAACCAAGCCTGTAAAAAGAGCAAAATAGAGCTGAATTCTCTTTACCGGTTGTGTAAGTATCAGTTCTATATATTCTCTTGAGTTGTAAAGAAACATGGTGCCAAGCATGATACTAACAAGAGGAATTATCATGAGGATGATATTCATCATACTTAGAATCACTCTGTCGCCGGTTCCGCCAAATCGGAAAAGTACGTCGGTGGCAATTAAAAAGAAGAAAAAGTAAAAGAAAATCCAACGGCTTCGTGAAACATCTCTTAATTGATATTTGACTAACTTAATGGTATTCATGCGGCCACTCCCTTCATTTGTTTTGCTATGGCCCTTTCAAGCGTAGTTTCGTTGGTTTTTTCAAGTAACTCAGCTACTGTTTTTTCAAATCGTATTGCACCATCCATAATGTAGACTACGTTATCGGCTAATTCTTGAATTTCGCTCATAATATGTGATGTTAGAATGATGGTTTTATCATTCTTTTTTTCTCTGGTGATTTTATCTTTTAAGCAACTGCTAGCTATAGGATCAAGACCTGCTGTTGGTTCATCGAGAAAGATAATTTTTGGCTCAAACATAAAAGCAAGCACAGCACTAACTTTCTGTCTGTTGCCACCCGAAAGCGTTTTGAATTTTTTATTTAGTTCACTTTTTAAATTGAAGGCGTGAAAAAGTTCTTCATCAAGGGATTCCGGATTACCCCTCAAATCTTTGATCATCTCAATGATTTCTTCTACTGTCAGATTGTCGGGATAGCGTGCTATTTGAGGCATGTAGCCGAG
>PXCK01000089.1 GCA_003566635.1 Balneolia bacterium
AATAGGCGGCTAAGCCAGCTAATAGGTTTGATATAAAGTTAGCTACCGATCGGTGTCTGGAATGTTCGATTTGACACATATTTTTTAGTTCATCATTAATAGTTTCAATGATAGACCGCTTACGTAGCATTATTTTGTCCTTAAGCTCCATAAGGCAGTTTTTCATGTTATTGCGTATTTGAGTAACTAAATGTATTCCACCGCAAAATAAAGCTTGGGTTAGTTCTGCTGATATAAAGCCTTTATCTCCATAAAGCTTTCCGGTTATGTCCTGGATAAAGGCATCATTTTTAAGCGGTTGGCGATCATCTACATTTCCAGGGGTTATCATAAAATTAAGTAGTTCGCCTTTATCATTAACAACCAGGTGCAGTTTGAAGCCAAAAAAGTATCCCATCGTTGATTTGCCAACCTGAGCGATACCTTCAAAGACCTTATTACGGCGAATACGTTTGTTTTTACACACGCGCAGCGGGGTAGAATCAATGAAAGAAATGCCAGTACACTCACCCATACAGCAAGTTTTTAGGTAATGAGCTAATGGAAGGTTGGCACCAGCCATAAGCTCAACAAACCGGTTATAAGAGACTGTCTTAGGGAAAAGGTGGCACATATGAACCTTAACATATTCGGTATAGAAGCCTTTCATGGTACGATATCCACTAAAATGAAATAAGATCATAATGGTAATAACCTCACTTGTTGAAAGTTTAGGTTTTCTTTTTGGTGGATTTCCTATAATATAGGGTGCGAGTACTTGATAAAAGTAGATACAGAAGGTATCGACTTGGCAGAAGATTTCGGTAATTTTATCGTCGGATAATGTCACTGATTTAGGCGTTATGTTATTGTTAATGCACTACTTAATATAGCAAATAATCGTGACTTATCCGACACTTAAATCACCATTTTTCAACGCTTTAGCCAGTAAATATTACCCCATATTATTAATCGAACTCAGGTTATATATAACCAAAAAATAAAAGCGTTATCTCTTCTTTTGGGCGCCCATACAGTTTCTTCAGGGGATAAATCACAATATAAAATAGTACGATCCGTAATGAACATCACTATGATCATAATAGCTGCGAATATACTTATATACCTCATAGTTCTGGTTATTCTAATCTGCTGTCAATATTTAAACCACTTTACATGCATGAGTTACTAATTTCAAATAAAAAAAATAGTACCACAAAAAATGCGGAAATCAAAAAAAGCCATGAACAATCTGCTCATGGCTTTTTAAGCTAAAACGCCTTAGGAATTAGTCGCGCTCCGACTTCCATTGGTCAACTTTCTCGCGGTACTTTTCATACAATTGCCATTGCATGTCACTCATATCGCTTTTCCGACCATGAATGTAGGTTTGCTTAATCTGGGTCTGATATTCAATCGGGTTGCCGGTAGTAATCATCAACGTAGCATGTTTACCTACTTCGAGTGAACCAACATAATTATCGATACCAAAAATTTGCGCCGGATATAGTGTGATGGATTTTACAGCCTCATCAACATCCAACCCAAAAGCAGCGGCTGTTCCTGCTTCCCAAGGCACACGATAAGCGTAGGGCGCACTTGACGAACCTGAAATTGCAAATCGTACGCCGGCTTCACTTAGTTGGGCCGGTAAGTTGTACACGGTGTCATATCCCTGCCAGTTTCGGTTAGGTGATCCCTGTACTGATGTAACTACTACAGGAATATCCCTGGCTTTTAGATGCTCGGTTACCAAAACAGCATCCCGGCCACCAAGAATAATGAGACGAACATCTTCTTCCTCTGCCCAGGTAATAGCATCCTGAATTTGTCGTACTTCATTGGCATTTACCAGAACAGGTCTTTCACCTTTAAAAACCGGAATCATAGATTGCCAACGTGTGTCGATATCATGGCGAGGAGAATTTCCGGCTTCCATAGCCTCTCTGGCAGTCATATAAGCACGGGCATCTGCAAAGGTGTTTCTCAAAAATGTGAGCTGCTCTTCGTAGTTACTTTGGTTGTTAGGGTTTGGCCAGTTAACCAACAGGCTCACTCCCGATTTCATGGTCATTACATCCCAAGCCCAACCATCCATTTTCATGGCAGCTGATTGACCTGAAATTAGTCCTCCACCGGGGGTTGTTATCGATGTTAGAATTCCAGCAGATCGGGCAATTCCTATATGACGACTTTCAGGATCAAAAGCCCGCTCAACCATTACATTGGGATTTACAGGACCTTGTTCGTTGATATCTAATGTCATGTTCACAGCACCGATTTCATAAATACCCATTTGGCTGTATGAATCTATTATACCGGGATAAATATGATACCCTTCTACATTTTCAACCATTGTACCCGATGGAATTTCAATTCCTGAACCGATAGCTGTAATGATTCCATCTTCAAAAATGATGGTTCCGTTTTCTATCACATCACCGGAAATGGTATGAATGGTTGCACCAACCAATGCAATAGGTTCGCTTTGCTTGGGAGCAGGAATTTGCGCTTCTGCCGGAGTAACGGCAAATGATTGCATCACCAAAACTAAAATAATTAATGCTGAAATTTTCATAGTGTTTTGAAGTTTAACATTCATCTGATTCAGACTTCTTATCGATGTATTCATATTCTTAGTCATTTTGCTGCTCCATAATTAGTTGAATCAGGTCTGCACGTTCGCGTTCAATAGCCGCTCTCATTTCTGCATCTTCTTCAAGATCGAAATATTTACGACCATCTACCCATGTTTGCTCCGCTTTTGTTAATGTAGATAGTGGATCTCCATTCCATATTACAAAATCGGCATGCTTTCCGGGCTCAAGTGAACCCACCAAATGATCGATTCCCAATACTCTTGCCGTATTGCTTGTTACCAGCGATAGAGCATCAACCGGGTCCATACCGGCACGTACCATTTTGGCAGCCTCCCAATTCATGCGGGTTGCAATCTGGCTGTTATCGGAGTGAAGGGATGTCAATACACCGGCTTCATGTAATAAGCGGGCATTGTATAGTGTAGCATCATAAGCTTCAATTTTGAAGGATGTCCAATCTGACCATACAACTGCTCCGGCTCCATGCTCTACCAATTCGGGGGCAACTTTATAGGCTTCAACCCCGTGATGGAATGCTTTCACCCTAAAATCAAATTGCTCGGTTAAGCGCATTAACATGAGGATTTCATCGGCACGATAACTGTGAGATTGAATATCGATATCCATATTGAGAATATCTACCAATGCATCCAAACGTAAATCACGACGAGGAGGAATTCCCTGACGATTACTATTCCATTCATTCCAGCGGGCTTCATAATCGCGAGCCATGTTGAAACGATCTTCAATAATTTGTTCAACACCCATGCGGGTTTCCGGATAACGGTCTGTTCCTACACGCTTCGGATTTTCACCCAAAGCAAATTTTACCGTGCGTGGTGCATCTTCGAGGATTAAGTCATCAGATAAAGAGCCCCAACGCATTTTTACGAATACATTCTGGCCACCAATCGGGTTGGCAGAACCGTGCATAACGTGAGCGGTCGTTAACCCGCCTGCAAGTTGACGATACATCCAAATATTGTTGATATTGAGTACATCGGCCATGCGAACTTCCGGCACAATGGCGTTTCCTACCTCGTTCACGCCATTAATTCCGGAGTGAAGATGGGCATCAATAAGACCGGGAGTTACGTGCTTACCTTCCGCATCAATAACAAGAGCATTTCTTGGTGCGCTAAGATTTTGCCCAACTTCTGCTACACGTCCACGACGCACAAGTAAGTCGCCATTTTCGATGATGCCTTCCGGTCCCATAGTCCATATAGTGGCATTCCTAACCAATACGTGTTCGGGTTGATCGGGTTTTGATGCAATACCAAAATCCATTGCCGGCCGAATATCGGCAAGCTCCAATGTTCGTGGTGCAGGTTCTCTTTCTTCTTGTGGCGTACTTGGTTCCGCACCGGCAGAAAGTTCAGCACTCCACTCAACCCGTTCATTTCCGGCAGTTTCAGCCCATCCATGTAAACGATTTCCTGAAACGGAAGCCGTTAAGCGAATGTGACCTGTTATGCCAAGCTCTTCTCCATTAAAGTCGGCTCTGAAACGTCTCGGCAAATCCTGAACGCTAACGGAACTTAACTCAAACTCATTTTCCCCTACCATAATTTTGCCACTTAACCGTCCGGGACGTGATTCGGTAATATTCATCATACCGTCAAAAAGCCCGGTTGATGAAGTTACGGCCCACTCACCTTTTACGTCCATTTCATTTTCACGATTGATTACGTGATGGTGGCCATCAATCCAAACCGAAAGAATTCGGCTTCTGTTGTTGAATATGTTTCCATCAGTTATCACAAAGCTGGCAGATTTGCCGGTCTCAAGCGTACCGTGAGTGCTGGAAATACCCAATAAATTTGCAGGATTTACGGTTAATGCTTCCAAAGCGGTTCTTTCATCCAAACCAACTTCTACAGCTTTTCTCAAATTGCGCATGAAGTGAGATTTGTTTTCAAGCCCATCCGTCGTAAATGAAAAGCTGATATCTTCTGCTGCTAACCGAGCAGGATTTTCCGGTGCGAGATACCAATGGCGCAAGGTAGCAAGGTTGGCACCTAAAGCGTTCTCGGGTGTTCTTATATTTGGTGTGGACGGAAAATTAAGTGGAAGAATGAGAGGTGCATTATGTTGCTTCAGGTAATCGATCATTTTGTATTCATGACCGTTTCCTCTCAACCACGGGCGAATATTCGAGAACTCTTGCGTAAAGCGCATAGCTCTTACAATTTCCTCATCGCTATTAGCTTCGAATAGAAGCGGCTGACGGCCATTAACGGCATCGGTCAATGCTGCCAAAGCTGCATTCGATTCCGGACGTTGAAGTCCACGTGGGTTTGTATTAAATATCTCATGAGCCTGATCGTACCATTGAGCATCGTAAAGGGTCTGACGAATAAGCGCAATTGATCCCGGTTGTGATGTTGGATATGATGCAGGTAAGCCCCACGTACGAACAAGCGAAACACCCTGAGCAACACCGGTTCTTACAACACGGTCGCCAACAGTTCCATCATTTAGATTTACGACAGCACCCTCACCTTTAAATATTCCAGCGGTCGGCATGGATAAAACGGTTGTAAATCCAAGCTCTCTAAGTGCTTTGCTTCCGTCATCTTCATGCTTAAATTCACCTTCGGCGGTAAGCTGTGAACGAATTTGTGCATTCCATGAAACATTCCCCATTTCAATATTCATACGGGGTTCTTTTTGACCGACATCGGTATGGGCGTCGATAAAACCCGGATAAATGGTTTTTCCGTCCATATCCCAAACACGGGCATCAGCAGGAATACGAACGTTGGTTCCAACGGCTTCAACCACACCATTTCGAATAACCAACGTAGCGTTGTTAAGGATTCTGCCGGGAGCAGTATGTATGGTTGCATTGGTAAATGCATGCACGGCAGGTGTGTTTACCTTCATACCGTCGGTTTGGGCTGTTTGCGACTGGGCTAGGCTGTAATCTGCCAGGCCAAAGAATAGCAAAAAGCCTCCCAAAACGTATGCAATAAGCTTGTTTAATAAGCTGTAGCGAGCTTTATTCATAGAGGAGTTAGTTTTATTTGTGTTAACATGATTGATACCTGCATGGTAATACCCCAAAATGTGGAAACCAAAGAATACAGGTCTTAGATCCTTAAACGAAAATACAAGCCGAAAGGAAACCACGTAGCAAAAAGTTGTAAAGCGCCCGCGTTAGATTGTAAGAAGTTTGTTTGGGTGGTTTTGATGGGTTGTTAGAAATCTCAATTTTTCGATTGTACATGGGATAAAATCAACCATACCAATGTGATTCAAACACCGGAAACTTACAAGCATTTTTAGCTGATCATAAAGCAATTTACTCATCATTATAAAGTATGGCGGAAGAATCTCGTTGAAGCGATTTGCTGCAATTAAACCTTGGAGGTCTTGGAGACCTTCAAGATTTTGGCGCATATCAGCGAGATTCTTCGTGTAAAGATGCAATTGGTAGTGTCTACTGGTTTCTGAATAAACTCTCTTTAACTATTCGGTGCACTCTGAAAGACAATGTTTTGGGTCGTACGTAAAGAACAATGGGTTGCAACCCATTGTTAACTACCAGTTCTACGATCAATAATTTAATAATAGACGCATCGTAGGGACAATTCATGAATTGCCCCTACATTGACATATCATCAAGATCCCAAATGCCGTAGGCATGACCAATATCATAACCCCGTATTTTAATGCGGGGTACGAAAGCCTCAACAAACTCATACCAATTTTACGACTTCAGGAGCCTCAAAACCTTCAGAGCCATCCCCCTCGAGCGGCTTCGCCGCTCTCTGCCCCCTTACAAAGGGGGGCTTTATATGTTATTAAATTATAATAACTTACGAATAGCCATGGATTAGTCCGAGCGTAGCGATTCCCACGAAATGCCCCGAGCGCAGCCATTCCCGTGAAACGCCCCGAGCAAAGCGATCCCCACGAAGTGCACCGAACGAAGTGATCCCCGTGAAACGAAACCCATGGCTAGTAGAATAACTATCACTAATCCCCAAATCAAGCAGGCATGACCAATATCATAACCCAAAAAACCAACCACTCCATTGTCCTTTAAAGAAATACCAAGCTTACTTAACCAACATCATCTTGCGGGTTTGAATAAAACTTCCTGCCTGTATACGGTAAATGTACATTCCACTGGCAAGGGATGAAGCGTCGAAGGTTAGAGTATGAACTCCGGCATTTTGGATTCCATTCGCCAACGTAGCCACTCGCTGTCCGGTGATGGAGAACACATCAACTCGCACATCTCCGGCTTCCGGCAGGGTGTACCTTATTTGGGTGGTTGGATTAAACGGATTGGGGTAATTCTGCTCCAACGAATATGCTAATGGCAACTCATCCGTTCCGGCAGAAGTTGACGTTAGTGTAACAAAGCTCCCTGTATCCGACCAGTCGCCGGTTAAATCCGGATTTATTCCCCGTACTCTCCAGAAATAGGCCGTACCTTCTTCGAATTCTTCATCGGGAGTAAATCTAACAACATCGGGTATGGTTTCTTCAATCACCAATTGCTCGAATTCATCATCTAAAGCAACTTCCAGTTGATATGCAAATGAAGCGGGAGCCGTAGTCCATTCAAATTCGGGTAATAAATCAGCAGGTTCATCATCATCAACCGGCGATAGAAGTTCTACAACACCGGGTTGGGCAAATATCACCCTAAAACTGCTTGTCTCCGACCATTCACCAACTCCACCGGCATTATGACCTCGAACCCTCCAGAAGTAGGACATGCCATTATTCAGTTCGGGACTTTCAATAAGAGTATCATCAACAAAACCCTTGGTAAATACCAAAGACATTCCATTATCAAAATTGTCGGTACGAGCTACCTGTATTTCGTAGGAATCAGCAAATTCGGTTTCATCCCATTCAAAAACAGGATTTACACTTACAGGTGCTTGATTATGCTGAGGCGATAGCAATGTAACGACTTCCGGCAGACTTTCAATTATCAAAACATTCACCGGAATAACAACATCATCTGTATCCGGATTATTGGTCGATAAAACCAAACCACCCGAGAGCATCGCTGTAGTTGATTCACCACTTAATAAAGTTATTTCTACAGATGCCGTTTCGAGATACTCCAAAGCACCGGTACCGTTGTTTACAGATACGCCATCAAAACCTTCCTGAGCGTTAACTTCGAATTCCAAATCTTCAAGGCCTACATTCTGGATTTGGAAGCTTACCATTTTATTCAGGCCGGCAACCAAAACTTCATCAATTACTTCAGTATCTAAAGCAGCGGTAGGGGCCTCGGGCACATCATCAATATTTAATATAATTGGAATTTCAACGGAAGTTATACCCGGGTCATTTGTCGTAAGTGTTAAAGTCGCATTATGCTCTCCGGGAGGCAGATCAGTATTAATTTCCAGGTCGATTATTTGAGTGGTTACTCCCTGAATTGAGCCGGCAGAAGGAGAAACCCTTAACCATCCGTCTTGTCCTGTTAGGCTAACATTGTCAAAAAATGCTGATTCTTCATTGTTGTTGTTGTTACTCAAAAATACAATTTGCTCAACTGTATTAGCGGCATACAAATTGCCGGTGTAGAATAATTCATCGTTATAGTAGTAATACACAGCAGATGCTGAGACATCTATTACTTGCTTAAATGTACCCCACTCACCGGGTTCGTAAGAAATAGTGCTTACAAAAGAAGTTCCTCCGCCTGTGTTATCAGTCACCTGAATGATTCCTTCTGAGCTAAACCTTACGCGAGTGGTAATGGAACCCAGCGCCGGTGTTTGAAGGACGATGTCGTAATGTGCACCATCAAGATCTTCAATAAACACATCGGTTGTAAGTGTATAATAACTGAACCCCGTTGGGATAGAAGGCGAACGAACCCCGATATTGGTATTGCCACCTAACCCCTCATGAGCACTAATTTGCAGGGATTGATCTCCGGCGTTTACTTCTTCACTTGATATAACCGGCTGAGACGAATTATTCTGTAATGTAGTCCATCCATTCTGTCCACCAATAAATCCCGAGGTAAAACCTTCTTCACTGCTGAAAGTAGTGTTTACCTCATTTTCTGAAAACAGTTCAAAGTGAGGCGCAGCATCAAAAGCGCGTGTAGAGAGTTCGGAAATGGAGCCATCGGCTTCAACCACTTGATACGTTTGAACGCCTCTTTCGAGCCAATCGGTATCATCGTATTGAACAGAAACATTATAGTTTAAAATACCGGCGGCATTGTTGCTGATTTGTAATGAACGATTGATGGTTTGATTTCGAACAGCCTCAATTACTATTCCATCCGTATTTACGGAGCCTTCCGGTGAACCAAGAAGCGCAGCTGTGAGCGAATTATATGCGTTTAACCTTCCACCTGTAATTGAAATATCGGAGAAAGCGGGCACCTGATCAACACCCGCAAGAATCCAGTTTTTGATATCAGCATAACCTGCATCCGGCACCAATGAATGTAGTAAAGAAGCTACACCGGCCACGTGAGGACTGGCCATAGATGTTCCTGACAGATAGGTATATCCGTCATTCAAATGCGTACTGGCAATGGTAGATCCGGGCGCAAAAAGATGGACTGTTTCCTTTCCGAAATTAGAAAAACCGCTACGCAAATCATCGCGAGTTGAGCTGCCTACAGCAATCATATTTGGTTCGTCGTAACCGGCAGGGAAAAAGTTTTGAACATCGTTATTGTTGTTGCTGTTTCCGGCTGCAGCAATGAGTAAATGTCCGGCATCTGCCGCATTTCTAATTGCATTCCTTACAGCATTAGATGGATTTCCGGCTCCACCCCAGCTGTGGTTAGAAATTACTGCTCCATTATTGATGGCATAGTTAAGTCCATTTATAATAGCCGAACCAATACAACCGCCCTCTTCATTACAAATCTTCACGTTCATGATACGAGCATTCCAGTTTATGCCGGCCACACCTATTGAATTGTTAGTTGATGCTGCAATTGTACCCGCTACATGGGTTCCGTGTCCATTCAAATCTACAGGTGATTCGCCACCCACAAAACTGATTCCGGGATTCCCATCTTCATCAAACCACATATTATCTTCAAGATCGGGGTGTGTAGGAAGTACTCCGGAATCAAAAACGGCAACAATAGTCTCGGTGGAACCTGTAGTAATTGACCAGGCCATTGTGGCATTGATATCAGCACCGGGTAATCCATTTGATTGTCCGGTATTTTGAAGCCCCCACATGAGGTGAAAAAACTGATCGTTTGGAGTTACGCTTTCATCATCCAGTAAAAAAGAATCGTCAATTGATTGCTTTTCCACTTCAGGTAAATAGTACACAAAATCGGGCTCGGCATAAATAATACCATCTACACCATTAAGTGCCTCGAGCATTTCTGCAACCGACATACTTTTGAATTCCCAAACTTCGGCCTCAATAAATGACAAGACTTCCGATTGATCAACTGAGAGCTGATTTTTCAGATTTTCGATTTGGATTGATTGAATGGATTCATCAAACTTGATAATTATCCTGCCTTCAATATGATCAACCTGACCAAAACCGGGAATATTTGACGTAGTTATTTGTTGCGCCGATGAATAATGTGTAGAAAGTAATAGTATAAAAAGAGCGAGTAACAGTTTTTTCATGTGGGATTGAATCAAAAATAACAGTTAGATAATTAGTTAAGATATTTTAGCAATATAGAAAACACCCAATAATTCAAAAAACTGACTGCCAGTTTATTCAGCTCCAAAACGTAAACCTTTAACTCACTATCAGTTTAATGGTTAACCCGTTAGCCGAACATTTGCCTTTACGTTTAAAACTTATTTTTACAAAAAGACTCTTATTAATAAGGATATTTGTACCTAACCCTTCTTCCTATTTTTCTCCTCAATCCATTTCGACATAAACCGGGTTGAACGGTGCAAATGATAGCGCAGCATAGTACCTGTAATATTTGATGCCCGATAACCTTCCAAGTTGTCAATCAACGAAGCTAATTGCTTTATGAAGGCTGCTTTATGGGTTTTAAAAATGAAATCCCGTTGTAGAATTTCTATTCCCTTTTTTGATTTTTGATTCCAAACCGACTCATCTTTGTAAAGTTTACACGCCATTTCGGCAAATTCCTGAGGATTATCACTCACAAAACCGGGTGCTTCAGATTCCGTAAAAAGTCCTTCGGCACCGATTGATGTAGTCAAGACCGGCATACCATACTGCATACTTTCAAACACCTTGCCCTTCAATCCTGCACCAAAGCGCAAATAGGCAAGACAAACACGGGCATGTTTTATCACCTCAGCTGAAGATTCGGCTCTTCCGTGCATAAAAAATCCAACTTTGGGGTCATGCAGTTTTTTAAATTCGGGTCCCATATACGACCCATACACATGGAAATTGGCGTCCGTCAAGTTTTGGCGGATTATCGGCCAAATGTGGCTTTTCATAAATCGGACACTATCGGCATTAGGTGCATGACGGAAATTTCCAATAGTTACAAAGCCTTTTCTATTATTAAAATCCGGCGTATTAACATCAATTTCACCAACTAATAGCGGAAGGTAAACGAGTAGATTCTCGGGAATCGAAAGTTTTTTTAATAAAAAATCCCGCTCAAAGGTAGATATCAATATAGTACAATCACATCGGTATATGGCTGAAAGTTCACGAATGGTTAGTTCATTTGCCAGGTAATCATTCAGGGAAAATTCTTTTTCTGCTTTTACCGCTTGTTTCCTCATTGAGCGAAGAGAATGCAAATCTTCGGTATTCAATAGTCGTAGAGCTTGCGGGCAAATGTCCTCTACGCGCCATCCGAATTGTTCTTCAGTCATGAATCGGTCAAAAACCACAACATCCGGATTCAAGTCTTTGATGAAGGTATCAAAAGATGAATCATTCATTTTGATGGGAACTTCTACTACCCCTGTAGGTTTTGAGTGCGCACTCCTTTCGGCTGCACTTGCGAAGGTGACCTCGCTTCCTGCTTCTCGAAAAAGCCGGATGAGCTGCATCATACGACTCCCCGCTGCTGATGAATCCGGCTCAGGCCAAACAGTACCAATAATCAAAACACGCATAACCAAAATTAAGTAATCGATAAATAGATTAAAACTGATATTTAAGTCGCATTAACCTTGCTTTCTTATCTACACTCCAACTAACACTCAGCACTTAAAGAACATTGATAATATAATATTTATATTGTATTTTATTTCACTGTTATTAAAGCATTAAAACCTATTTATGAAAGTGCACAATACTCTTGTCGAAGGATCAAAAAAAATCGACTGTCCTCCTGATGAAGTTGCATTAAAAAGCTTCTTTTTAGGGCCACAAGCTGAAAATGCCAACTGGCTAAGAGAGCTATTAAATGAAATGTTCGATGCATGGTTTGAGTGGAGAAGAGCTCTTTACCCTACCGACGGCAAAGCCATATCGGCTACTGATAAGGAAATGCCCGAGTTTATTGAAAATAGACAACGTATTAAGAGAAATGTTCATCAATTGCTAAGAAGATTTCAAAACGAAGTTCCCAGTTTTTCACCACGATATATCGGTCATATGCTCACCGAAGTATCGATGCCGGCACTAATAGGACACATAATCACTCTCCTACACAATCCGAATAATATTTCAGGTGAATCTTCCAGAGTTGGTATAGTTATCGAGGACGAAGCCATCAATGACTTACTAAAAATGATTGGCTACGAAGAAAACCTCGGCTCGGGACATTTTTGCTCCGGAGGAACAATAGCCAATATTGAAGCAGGCTTAAGGGCTCGCGATCGTTTTGCGAGATGGCTTGCAGTAGGAACAATAGCTCGTGAACACGGAAATACCTCTTTCGATATTCTAAAGGCCGGCTTAATGGGATGGAAGACATTCGACAGGCTCAAACTTGAACTAGATATTTCTGAAACAGAGTTACATAAATATCATTTACTTCACGGGAATCCTGCCTTCATATTCAGAGAAATAAGTACCGTATTCAAAGAAGATTACGCGGGACCGGTATTCTTGATTCCTCAAAACAAGCACTATTCATGGAATAAGTGTGTTGATATGCTTGGACTTGGTGAAGAAGCTTTTAAAGGTGTTAAGACGGATGAAAAAGGTCGGTTGTGCTTGGATGATTTACGGAACAAACTAGAAGAATCTATTCAACACCGCAGACCCCCAATTATGGTCGTATCGGTTGCCGGCACAACCGAACTTGGTGAAGTTGACCCAATTGATAAAGTTCAAGCTTTACTTGATGAGTATGAGCAAAAGTATGGAATTCACATTTGGCACCATGTAGATGCAGCGTACGGAGGTTTTATGTGTTCAATAGATCGTAGCGAAAACTCAATACTATCCAAAGATATCGTTAACGCACTAAATGCCATCCAATATGCAAATTCAACAACTATAGATCCACATAAATTGGGATATGTACCTTATGCAAGTGGTGCATTTTTGTGCAAGCATAAACGCGAATATTTCTATCGTAAATCAAATGCACCATATATTAATTTTGTAGGAACAGCAGAAAGGGGACCACAAACTATTGAGGGCTCAAGATCAGCCGCCGGTGCAGTATCGACCTGGCTTACAGCCAGAACAATAGGCTTAGATGGCAACGGATATGGTAAAATTCTTGAACGAACCATAAAATCCAGAGTTAAACTTGAGGAAATTTTACGCGATTCAAATCCTCACATTCGCATTTTTCCGCACTCTACCACCAATATCATAACGTTTTGTGTGGCCAAAGAGAATGAATCTATTGGTTTAACAAATAAAAGAACATTAAAAGTTTATGATGCTTTCTCACCAGATGAGAACCATGATTTCTTTGTATCAAAAACTACCCTTAAAAGACCTGAATACAACCTTCTTATCAATAAATTTACCGCTAATTGGAATGCCGTTCATGACACGAAAGAGCTTGTTTTGATTCGTTTGGTGATTATGAATCCATTCTTTGATACAAAAGAGAATAAGATTGATTATCCACTTGAGTTTACAAACAAGCTTAATGAAAAAATCACTTATTACTTATAAGTGTTTCTAAAACCACATGGGCGTGACCGGTTCCCCGACCACGCCCACCCCAATTCATAGTGGCGCTCAAGTAGCGAGCTTTTTAGTTGTATTCGGCTTGAACTATGTATGTGCCTGTCATTTGTCCTATTAAGTCTTCTGCATTTACAGTGCCATTAACATTAATCTTTTCGATAGACCTAAACCTCCCACAATTCACATCTTCAAAAGTTAGATTAACTCTTTGCCCACTGTTAATTTTGAACCCGTAACCTTCTTTAATATGATAAATGTTTGGATGGAAAAGTGCTTGCGCACCACATGGAGAAACAAGGTATTCGGGAGCTATGATAGTTATCGACAAAACAGATTCTTTCAAACCTACAAACCCTATTGTTAAATCATTGGCTATCACATCACTTTCTGAATAATCAGCAGTTAAAAAATCTGCCTTAAGTTCATCGATGACTTCAATTTTTGCAGGTTCAACTATATTGACGCTCACACGCATACTTGAGTGAATGGTGTTGCTATTTTGACTATTTGCAACCTCGAAAAGAACGAATATTAGAAGAATACTGACGAGACCCTGTAATATTTTATTTTTAGTTTTCATAGGAGTCTATTGTTTCATAACCCTACAAAAATATACATTAAAGTATTTTAATAATCTATAGTAACATTAATTTTTATTAATGCTTATACAAAGTAACACATTAAGTTGATTCTATTAGGTTTAAGCAAAGTAAAAAAGATACTATATTAATATATTTTAATATTTTAGATGCAATATAAGATGTTTTTGTCTTTATTTATTGAGTATATACTTTTTGGAAAGCTCTAATTACATGATGTAACAAAGCCAAAATCATTGTATACCCGGGCATTGGAGAATTATGCTAGCTAAACTAGATTACAGCTGCAAAGAGATGAAAGCATAAAAAAAGCCCTGCAATTCCAGGGCTTAAAAAAAATAATAAAGATAAAACAGTTTAAAGTTGGGCATCCAACTGTTTCTTAAGAGTAACCTTAGGAACAGCACCAACGATTTGATCAACTACTTCACCATTTTTAAAGATCAATAAAGAAGGGATACTACGGATTCCGTACTTCATTGAGACTTGGGGGTTATCGTCTACATTAACTTTACCGATTTTAGCTTTTCCTTCGTATTCTCCGGCCATTTCTTCTACAACCGGACCAA
The DNA here is from genome assembly GCA_003566635.1 of Balneolia bacterium. Taxonomy (GTDB): domain Bacteria; phylum Bacteroidota; class Rhodothermia; order Balneolales; family Cyclonatronaceae; genus PXCK01. Next base: position 14,779 of record PXCK01000089.1, read on the forward strand.
CCATTCTACATGGTCCACACCATTCAGCCCAAAAATCAACCAATACGGCATGGTCTGAGTTTAATACTTCTGTTTCAAAATTTGCATCTGTGAATTCGATTGCTTTTGCCATAATTAATAAGTTTTTTCTCCTAAAAGAGATGTTAGTTGTTTATATATTACTATATAGTAATATACTAAATATAATATTAAATCACAATCTTCAACGCCTTTCTCAACCCGAATAAATCACGGAGTATTATTTTTTTGCCTTTATTATTGTTATTAATGAAGTTACAATAAATCATACTTATATAATTTTAGACTGTGCCTTTTGTCTGCCAACTTCACTTAGTAGAGATAGAAAATATTATTTTTTTGATCGAGTAATTCGGGCTTAAACCAGGTTTTTTGTTAATTTCACGTTCTCCCTGCCTATTATTTTTCGGGCTTCCTTAAGAAATTCATCACTAGGGTTTACCACAAATTTACGCGCCGTTAGCCTAAGTGCTTTTCCCTGAATTGGTGTATGAACGTGTAACTTCACATTACATTGACCTTTATGATGCATACACAAATCAGCCAATTGCTTTATATCAATATCATTCAATTCATTCGTATGAAGAATTAAGTTCGTTTGTATTCTGGATTGATTCTTTTCCCTCAAGTTCTCAATTCTGTCAAAAGAATTTGCAAACATTTTAGCTTGTCCACTTTCAACCCCCATGCGACCATCAACAACAACAATATTATCGGTTTTGATAAGGTTCATGTATTTATCAAAACAGTCAGAAAATACAAGTACTTCTATGGACCCATGTTCATCTTCCATTTGACAAAATGCAATGGGGCGACCTCGCTTATCTTTAGTGTAGCGGGCTGCGGTAATAATACCTGCAAGTGTAGCCTGCGACTTATCCTTTAGTTTCCCGAGCTCGGCCTGACTAAGGTTGGATGTACAAAACAATGCAATATCATCGGCAAACCGACTTAATGGGTGGCCGCTCAGGTAAAAACCTATAAGCTCTTTTTCTTTTTTGAGCCTTTCAAAATTAGACCATGCCGGAACTTCTCGTAACTTAGGTTCAATCTGAGCTAGAGAATCGGAACCATTTCCACCAAATAAACTTATCTGGTTTCGTTCTTCATCCTGTTTTTTGCGAATAGCATATTGAATTGCATCATCCAGAGTTTCAAAAAGCTGAGCCCGATTTTTGTGAATTTCATCAAATGCACCGGCTTGCACAAGGGATTCCATCGTTTTTCGATTACAAGAGCGTAAATCAACTCTTGCTGTAAAATCAAAGAGAGAAACATAAGGCCCGTTTTCTTCACGCTCTTGTACTATAGATTCCACTGCTCCTGAACCAACCCCTTTTATGGCTTCCATACCGTATTGAATTCGGCCATCACGCACTACAAAATTACCCGCACCCGTGTTAATATTCGGTGCATCTACGGGAATACCCATATTATTAGAATCTTCAATAAACTGCGATACTTTCGTGATGTCACCCATATTATGCGTCAATACGGCCGCCATATATTCACCGGGATAATTCGCTTTAAAATAGGCCGTTTGGTATGCCAATACTGAATAAGCCGCACTATGCGATTTATTAAATCCATAACCCGCAAACATGGCCATTTTCTCAAATACGTCTTGTGCTACTTTTTTATCATACCCCAGGTCTAAGGCTCTCTCGGTAAATTTCTTTTCTTCCGGTGGCAGAAGTTCCGGTTTTTTCTTACCCATTATACGTCTAAGAATATCGGCTTCACCCAGTGAGTAGCCACCCATTTTTTGAGCAACTTTCATAATTTGCTCCTGGTAAATCATGATACCGTAAGTAGGCTCAAGAATACTCCTCAAATCTTCGTGAGGATAGGATACCTCTTCTTTACCATGTTTTCGATTAATATAATCCGGGATGAACTTCATCGGTCCCGGACGATACAGCGCGTTCATTGCAATCAAATCATCCAATACGGTCGGCTTCAACTCACGCAAATATTTCCGCATACCATCCGACTCAAACTGAAAAGTACCTATCGTTTCGCCCCTCTGATACAATTCGTATGTCTTCACATCATCAAGTGGAATATCATCTAAGTTGTATTCTTTACCGTGATTTTCCTTTACAAATGCAATCGCTGTTTTAAGTATGGAAAGCGTTTTTAAACCCAGGAAGTCCATTTTTAACAGACCGCACACTTCTGAACTTGGCCCATCATACTGTGTAATTACATCCTTATCCTTCGATAAAGCAACCGGCACATAATCCGAAACCTCACCCGGGGCAATAATCACACCGGCAGCGTGGATTCCCGTTTGGCGCGCACATCCTTCCAGAACCTTGGCAAACTTCATCATCTTACGGATATTATCATCCGGATGATCAAAAAGTGATTGGATTTCTTCTGCCGAATCCGGATTCTTTTCCGGACTCAATACTTTTTCAAAAGTATCGATACCGGGTCTGTCAGGGAACAATTTGGCAATACGATTCACTTCAGCCAGCGGCACACCCAAAATTCTACCCACATCACGAAGGGATGTTTTTGCCTTCATCGTCCCGTACGTTACAATTTGAGCTACTTTTTCCCTTCCATATTGCTCAACCACATAATCTATTACAGCTTGACGGCCGGCATCATCAAAATCAATATCAATATCGGGCGGACTTACTCTCTCAGGATTTAAAAATCGCTCAAAAAGTAAATCATATTTCAAAGGATCAATATTAATAATTCCTGTGCAGTATGCCACAATACTGCCTGCAGCCGACCCGCGCCCGGGCCCCACATAAACACCCCGGTTCCTGGCTTCAGTTGTAAAGCTCTGAACAATTAAAAAATAGCCCGCAAACCCCATTCGTTTTATAATAGCCAACTCTGTATCTATACGCTCGGTTACATCGGTCGAAAGCTCACCATAACGGGACCTGGCACCTTCATACGTCATGTGTCGCAGGTAGTCATCCATATCAATGAATTCATCCGGAACAGGATAATGAGGCAACAATAATTTGGATTCTATACTAAAGGTATCGGTCTTGTCAACTATTTCGGCTGTATTATCTACACTTTCGGGTACATCCTTAAATAACTCTAACATCTCATCCGGCGTTTTCAAATAAAACTCCGGGTTAAGATTGTTGTAATCATCAGTAAAACGAAACCTGTTCGGATCATTTAAATCTGCATTTGTTTGAAGGGCTAATAAAATATCGTGCGCTTCAGAATCTTCTCTATTAACGTAATGGCAATCGTTAGTAGCAATCATCTTTACATTGTATTCCTTAGCCCAACGAATCAGAACTTCATTGCACGTTTCCTGATCTCTTAACCCGTGTCTTTGTAGTTCTATGTAGTAATCCTCTCCGAAAAGATTTAAATACCATTCAAAAATTTTCTTAGCTTCATCCTCGCCCCTTCGTATGATAGCCTGATTAATTTCACTAGCCAGGCAACAAGTTGTAGCGATGATTCCATCAGAATGCTTCTCAAGTAACTTCTTATCAATTCGGGGCTTATAGTAGAGCCCATCGGTATAACCAACCGAACATAACTTAACCAGGTTTTTATAGCCGGTCATGTTTTTCGCCAACAGCACCTGATGATAGCGCTCTTTGGTATCCTGCTCTAACATACTGGATGGAGTGACATAAAACTCACATCCAATAATTGGCTTTATCTTATTTTTATGGCATTCATTAACAAATTTTGGCACCCCGAACATATTCCCGTGGTCGGTAATAGCAATGGCAGACATGTTTGTCTCTTTTGCCTTTTCTATTAGCTGTCCGATTCCGGCTGCTCCATCGAGCATACTGAATTGTGTGTGGCAATGTAAGTGCGAAAATTTGTTCATGGTTGATGTGTGTAAATCGGCTTTTAGGATTCGAATTAATGACCTTCAAAAAAACATTCTTGTTCAAACTAACTAAAAAAAAACTGAAAATTCCACTTGAATAATTAGTACTTTTTTTGTGCAGTAAAAAGCCCTTAGCAGAACGTTTAAAAGTCCAAAATTTTGATTATAAAAAATACGATAGAAAATAGAAGATACGATATTGAACTTATTGAAAGTGCGAATAAGCCTGTGCTTCACTACTTGGAATTTGACAGTATACAACAAATAGAAACGACTTTTTTTGAGTATATATTTGGTTTAAATATTCATTCGGAAACCATTTACTCCATTTTTAATTCGCCCGAACGATACATCGAGATTTCAAATTCTGGCTTTATCAGCAATAAAGATTCCTTACTTGCTACAGAGGCCTTTGGTGTAACAGGAAATCCGACATTAAAAATTTCCTTTTCGGATGATAGGCCCTTCTACGCACTTTCTATCATTCAGGATGTACATGCACTATTGATAGATAACGGATTTAACCCTGAAATTCCGCATGCAATTAAAATGAAGGTTGAAGGTGTGTACCTTGAAGGTTATCTAAGCGAAAACAAAGGCAAGCGTTTTTTCTCGGATGAAACAGAACTCCATAGCATGGAAGGATTCGGGTTTTCGTTTCTCAAACCTGAACATTTAATTCGGGAGAATGAAGGCTTTGCCCGCTTATCAAAACTTTTGCTCAACTTTCCATTTGGTGCGCAATCTTATTTTATGAGTATTTTTTGGGGTGATGAAAAAGGCATAGCAAGAATCCCCGACCCGGAAACGACGTTCAAAAAAATCAGCCTTGAAGTTTATTTATTTGATGACTGCGTGATTGGATATTGATTGGGGTGATCATACATCTATAATATCGATTGGGTATAGCTGTTGAGTTTAGGTACAGCCGTTGAATAAACAACTTCATGTAGGGGCAATTCATCAAACCTTTGCGCCCCGCAGGTAAACCGGAGGCACGTTGGCGAGAATTAAAACCACAAAGATCACGAAGAATGCACAACATTCACGAAGTTTTAATCAGCTGAAATTACCGTTGTGTTCTTACTGCATCCCGTTGTGTACGTAGTGGTTAATAAACTCTTGCTCAATGGATGCGATTTTACTTACCACTGATTAAGCTGATCTTAGCAAGGTTACATAGATTGATTAAGATTATAAACCAACTA
>PXCK01000229.1 GCA_003566635.1 Balneolia bacterium
CTAAAACTTAGCAGAGATTTATTATTTGAGTCAACTACATAAAACTCTTCATCACTTTTACTAAAAATTGTAGTTGGGTTTAGAATCCTTGAATCTTCAGTTGGGTCGAATAAGACATCATTTATTATTTTTTTTTCTTGTAAAAAACTATCTAGGTCAATAAAAATAAACTTTTCTTTTGGATAGTGTTCTAAGAGTTCCAGTGGTACAAGATCAAAATTATTTGATTTGCTACCACATGATATAAAAATAATTGATAAGACTAAAAATATAAACTTTTTCATTTTTTAAACTGATATGGGCTTTGTTTCGCCCATATCTTATTAGTGTTTCAAGTATCAACCCTCGCCTATGTCACTACCACCACACACAGTACCTGGATAACTACTTTCTGGTCCATCGTAAAAGTAATTACCTTCATCACAAAAGACCATCATTTGCCAGCCGTATGAACATTCATTCAAAACTACAGTACATTCAGGCCCTTCACATATTGTAACATTGCAATTTGAAGTCGCAACATTTGGAAAAAGAAATAGAAGTACTAATATTAAAATTGTTATTATATATTTCATGTTGTTTAGAGATTAGGTTATTATTTAATGCATAATTGAGAGTGCAATAAAATTTACCTCACCCCTATTGTAAATTATTGAAAATAATTTGTAAATTAAATATTCCCAACTCTCGAAAAATCTCCAATATGAAGGCTGCCTCCAAAATTTTTAACGACGGTATTTTGTCCAACAGTTGAATTCTTTAATGTTGATCCTGTTACCTCAGCACCGGCATTAACAATAGTGTTCGAAAGCTTGGCATCTTTGATTTGAGCATTTTTCTCAATACTCACAAACGGCCCTATTGTTGAGTTTTCAATTTCAACCCCTTCTGCAATAAATACCGGTTGAATTAATTCAACACTCTCAAAAGTCTTATGATTAAACGTATCTGTTTTAAGAATTTCATAGGTGGTATCGAGCCAGGAATCAAGGGTCCCGCAGTCAAGCCAAGTTTTCACATTGGCAGCTTTAAATACATTTCCTTGGTTCAAAAGAGAATCGATAGCATCGGTTAACTCGTATTCACCCCTTGAGCTTTTTCGGTCATTATCAATAATGTCATCCAGTTCACGACGCAAATCTTCACCTTTTTTGAAATAATACACTCCAATGATGGCTTTATTGGATACTTGTTCTGTGGGCTTTTCAACAAACTCGGTTATTACGTCCCCATCCATAACTGCAACACCAAAGCTGGACGGATTCTCGACCTCTTTCAACCAAATAATACAATCGGCATCGCCGGTTTGTACTTTGGAACCGGTATCAAAAAGAGTATCGGCAAAGGCAACAATTACTTCCCCGTCCAAAAATTCTCGCGCACAATGAACCGCATGAGCCGTGCCCATCGGCTTACCTTGATATCGAATTTCGCATTTGGCACCTGTTTTTTCTACCATAGCTTTCAACTGCTGTTCAACAGCATCACCAAAATCACCCAAAACAAAAACAACAGTGTCAATTTTCGTATCCATCGTCCGTGAAAACGTGTCTACTATTCGTTCAATCAACATTTTTCCGGCTATAGGAAGTAAAGGTTTTGGTGTGGTAATGGTATGCGGTCTTAAACGGGTTCCACGACCGGCCATGGGAATCACAAGTTTCATCTGTAAACTATTTTTGGTTAACTTTTGCGCCAAAAGATAGGAGTTGTTGCTATCTTTAGCGAATTATCGGACAATATTTCTCTTTTAAAATCATACCGGTTTGAACTATTTCTTCTTTATTGAAGCCATTATACTTTTCTATCTGCTCGTTGTTACCCGCCACAGTTATAAACGAGCTTTGTTTTTTACCCATATTTTTCAACAACAAGGGTACAAACTGCCGGTTTATAAAAAATGGTGCTTCAGGAATTTTTCTGATGTCCTTATTGCTCCACCTCACCTTTTTGTTATCCCGCTTTTTGTATTTGAATTGATAAAAGGTCAGTTCACCATTACTTCTATTGCCATAATCATTGCTGTTTTTGGAATATTCAGTTTTGGGAGTACGGCTTACATCAATCCGGAAAAACAGAAAAAGCCGCTAGTTTTTACACCAAGGGTTAAACGTCTGCTAGGTATATCAACAATCGCCTATGCTTTTATTGTTTACATTGGTCTCAGTTTAGGATATTTCAATGACGATTTTATACCCGACCCATTTGTAATGTCTTTTGTGTGGATTATGGGTGATATCCTGGTACCCTTCATTGTTTTGCTTGCCGGACATATTGTTAAACCGGTTGAGAATTACATTCAAGAGGGATTCAAAAAAAAGGCACGTGCCAAAATTGCTTCCATGACTCATTTAAAAATCATTGCAATTACTGGTAGCTATGGAAAAACTTCCACTAAATTTATTCTCAAAACCTTGCTGGAAGAACGCTATAACGTATGCTTTACGCCCGGCAGTTTTAATACCCCAATGGGCATTTGCAAAGTAATTAACAACGATTTAATGCCGCATCATCAGCTTTTAATTTTGGAAATGGGTGCCCGACACCCCGGCAATATTAGAGAGCTATGCGGAATTGCGGCTCCACATGTATCTCTTGTAACCAATGTAGGAAAAGCCCATTTAGAAACTTTCGGCTCGGTACAAAATATTGCCAAAACAAAAGCCGAGATTTTAGCAGGATTACGACAAAACGGAACAGCTGTTCTCAATTCTGATGATCCTTTGGTAAATGAAATGCCAGTACGAAACGATATTTCGGTGATTAAAGCCGGTCTCGAAACAGGCTCATTTCAGGTCAGTAACATTCGCTATGGTACTTTTGGTTGCAAATTTGATTTATCTGAAGGAAACGAATCTGTAGAAATCAGTACATCTCTCCTTGGTGAGCATAACATCCGTAATATCGTGCAATGTATTGCTACAGCCCGATATTTCGACCTTCGCTTACCAACCATTGCACAGGCTGCCAAAAGAATTGAGCCGGTAGAACACCGTCTCCAATTAAAGCATTTTGGTAATTACACCATTATAGATGATGCGTTTAATTCAAATCCTACCGGCGCCAAAAACGCCGTTGATGTGTTGTCAAGCTTCGAAAATGCCCGACGAATAATCGTTACCCCAGGAATGGTTGAACTCGGCGAACAGGAGTATGAAGAAAACAAACAACTTGGCTATCATATTGGGACATCATCTATAGATTTAGTTTTCTTGATAGGTAAGGATCGCTCAAAACCTTTGGTGGAAGGATTGAAAGAAGCCGAATATCCCGATGACCAAATTAAGGTTGTTAACAGCTTCTTCGATGCGCGTGATTGGTTGGAAAAAAACCATCTTGACGGAGATGTAATCCTCTACGAAAACGACCTGCCGGATTTGTATAATGAGAATTGAATTATGGATTTTCCGGCCATAAACCTATAAGGCAATAACAAACAATATTATATGAAAATTAATTAATTGATCTCAAGGCTTATTTATACATTTCTAAATGTGCTACGATTCGTCTAAGTCACTTAAAAAACAATCTCAAAAAAACATTCATAATTCATAATCTGTAAGTGCCTGGAATAGGTTGACAGAAATATTCACATAAAAAGGAATACTTTATGTCAAAAAAATATCTCAGGCAAAGCCGTGTGTTTAGCCCTACCTTACGTAAAGAAATTGTCAAACTGATAGAGTCCGGTAAGTTGAGTATCGTAGCCGCCTGTCGCGAGTATAACGTGACTGCTACAAGCGTTTATCGTTGGATTCATACCTACTCTACCTATAACAAAAAAGGAAATAAACTAGTTGTGGAAAAAGATTCAAAACATCAACAAATAGCTAAACTACGCCAACAGATTGCCGATCTGGAGCGAGCCGTTGGTCACAAACAAATGCAAATCGATTACTATGAGAAGTACTTGGAAATCGCTGGTCAGGAGCTTGGCGAGGATTTAAAAAAAAAGTACGGTACAGCTGTTTCGGGTGGTTCTTCCAAAACAAAGAAAAAGTAAGCTGGTTTATGAAAGACATGTTAAGTTGGCAAGGCATCAGCAGGCAAGCTGCTCATAAAGGGATTGCCCGTTTAGGAAAGTACACTCGGGATCTGCTCGATACGTTCGAATTGGCTGATAAAGTACGCATAAATCATCCTAGGATGGGATGTAGAGATATATACTACAGTATGCAAGATCAAATGCCACGTGGTCGTGACTGGACCGAGAAACACCTCCTTGAATATGGATATAGGGTTCATCGGGGTTCTAAATCTTTTACCAGAGCGGGTGAGCATACCTGTTCGAACCTCATTGAGGGTAAGACAATAGATGGCCCTAATCAGGTATGGCAAACCGATATAACCTACTACTGGTGTAATAACCGTTGGTATTATTTGAGTTTTATTGTTGATGTGTATACCCGTGAGATTTTAGCATCTCATTGTAGTATTGATTTGAGTAGTGCCTCTCAAATAACGTGTTTAAAGAAGGCTGTGAAGAGCCAAAAGGGAAGGGATTTGTCGAATCTAATTGTTCATAGCGACAGAGGAATCCAGTATACCTGTGGTGAATTCAAACAGTACTTAGCAACACAAGGTTTTAAGCAAAGCATGGCGCATTATGCCTGGCAAAATGCGTATTGTGAACGTGTAAACCGTACCATAAAGAATAACTATCTAAAACCTTTCAACCCCAAAACCTATAATGGACTATGTAAAGGAATAGCCAAAGCGATCCGAGCCTATAATGGCTCAAAACCTCATGGAAACCTACCCAAACGACTCGCTCCTAAACAATTTCTAAAAGAGTGGGTACAAGGAGAACATAAAGACTATGAGGTCAAAATTTGGTCGAAGTTAACTTCGACCAACACATTAAACATTAACTAAAAGTGTCAACCCGTTTTAGGCATCTACA
>PXCK01000121.1 GCA_003566635.1 Balneolia bacterium
AACCCCACAGCGGGTAGCCATTTTTGAAGCAGTTGTGAAGCTAAAGAATCATCCGACTGCTGAAAATATCATCGAATACATCAAAAAAAACAATCCTACAATATCAGTGGGTACGGTCTATAAAGTACTCGACTCCTTCGTGGAGCACGGATTATTAAGCAAGGTAAAGAACGAAAAAGATATTATGCGCTATGATGCTGTCATGCATCACCATCATCATTTATACTGCGATGAAACCGACCGGATTGACGATTACAACGATCCGGAATTGGATAAACTCATAAACGATTATTTCGAGAAAAATAAGATTAAGGGATTTGAAGTAAAAGATATCAACCTTCAAATAACCGGAACATTTAAAAAATAAACTATTAAAACAATGGAAGTAAAACAGAATGGTAAGTGCCCATTTTCGCATGGTGCTAATACCAAAAACGAAAAATCAGTAACCAGTTGGTGGCCGAATGCCCTGAATCTGGATATTCTTCATCAACATGATACGAAGCCAAATCCGTATGGAGAAGACTTTAATTATCGCGAAGAATTCAAAAAGCTTGATTTAGAAGAAGTAAAAAACGACTTAAAAGCCTTGATGACGGAAAGTCAGGATTGGTGGCCGGCCGATTGGGGTCACTATGGTGGTCTAATGATTCGTATGGCGTGGCATGCTGCCGGTACGTATCGTCTGTCTGACGGTCGTGGTGGTGGTAATACCGGTAACCTTCGCTTTGCTCCCCTTAACAGCTGGCCCGATAACGTAAACCTCGATAAAGCACGCCGCCTGTTATGGCCTATCAAGAAAAAGTATGGAAATAAACTTTCCTGGGCCGATTTAATGATTCTTGCAGGTAATATGGCGTATGAATCTATGGGCTTTAAAACATTTGGCTTTTCAGGCGGACGCGAAGATATTTGGCATCCTGAAAAAGACGTTTACTGGGGAGCCGAAAAAGAGTGGTTGGCAAAATCTCGTTATGCTGACAGTGACGATAGCGAATCACTAGAAAATCCTTTAGCCGCTGTACAAATGGGTTTGATTTACGTGAATCCTGAAGGAGTTGACGGAAAACCGGATCCTTTAAGAACAGCGCATGATGTGAGAACCACTTTCAAGCGTATGGCGATGAATGATGAGGAAACCGTTGCGTTAACTGCCGGAGGTCACACCGTAGGTAAGGCACATGGTAATGGAGATGAATCTGCGCTTGGTCCAAATACAGAAGCAGCAGATGTGGAATCTCAGGGTTTTGGATGGGCAAACCCAAAAGGATCTGGCAATGCAGAACATACTATTACAAGTGGATTGGAAGGCGCATGGACAACCACGCCAGATCGCTGGAATCGTACGTATTTCCATTTATTGCTAAACCATGAGTGGGAGCTCAAGAAAAGTCCGGCCGGTGCTTGGCAGTGGGAACCCGTTGACATCAAAGAAGAAGACATGCCATTTGATGCCCACGTACCGGGAGTGAGAAGAAATCCTATTATGACTGATGCCGATATGGCAATGAAAATGGATCCTGAATACCGTAAAATTTCTGAGAAGTTCTACAATGATCCGGAATATTTCGAAGATGTATTTGCCCGTGCCTGGTTTAAATTAACTCACAGAGATTTAGGACCTGTAAGTCGTTATTTAGGAGCAGATGTTCCTCAGGAAGATTTAATCTGGCAAGACCCGATTCCTGCAGTTGACTACACCCTTTCAGATGCCGAAATCAGTGAGCTTAAAGAAAAGCTATTGAATTGTGGATTAAGCAGAGCCGAGCTGATAAATACAGCATGGGATAGTGCGCGTACCTTTAGAGGATCGGATTTCCGTGGTGGTGCAAATGGTGCAAGAATTCGTTTAGCTCCACAGAAATTCTGGGAAGGAAACGAGCCTCAACGATTAGAAAAAGTACTTGCCAAACTAACGGAACTTCAGGCCGGATTAGAGAAGAAAGTAAGCATAGCCGACTTAATTATTCTTGGTGGTAGTGCAGCAATTGAACAAGCTGCCGCCGATGCAGGAGTAAACGTTACGGTACCATTTTCACCTGGTCGTGGAGATGCAACCGACGATATGACGGATGCAGAATCTTTTGCTCCACTTGAGCCGGTTCACGACGGTTACCGCAACTGGTTGAAATCAGACTTCGCTTCAAAGCCGGAAGAATTGTTATTAGACAGAACCCAGTTAATGGGATTAACTGCACCCGAAATGACAGTTCTTATTGGAGGAATGCGCGTTCTTGGTACCAATCATGGTGGTAGCAAGCATGGCGTGTTTACAGATAAAGTTGGCGTACTAAGCAACGATTTCTTTGTAAACCTTACAGACATGAAATACAACTGGAAGCCTGTAGGTAAAAATGAATATCAGGTTGTTGATAGAAAAACCGGTGAGCTAAAATGGACTGCAACAAGAGTTGATTTAGTGTTCGGTTCAAACTCTATCTTACGCGCTTATGCCGAGCTTTATGCACAGGATGATAACAACGAAAAGTTTGTTAATGACTTTGTGAAAGCCTGGGTAAAAGTAATGAATGCCGACCGTTTTGATTTGGTAAACTAAATCATCATCGGTTAATAAAATCAAAAAAATGGCGGGTTCCCCCCGCCATTTTTGTTTGTGTAGGTAGATATGAATTGATTTACTCTCTCCTGCCCCGTTTGGAAGCACCGAATCAAATTATCCCGAATTAAACCCAAATAGTGTGAGTGCGATAGATAGATTTCACATTTTTTCCCTTTGCAACGAGTGAACCAATTCCAGACCTGCCTTGCCGGTATGCAGGCTCTGTGAAACTCCGCGGTTTCCTCAGTGTCCTCAGTGTTAAAAAAAGGTGATTAAAATCGAACTCAGGTTCTTATTTCTTTCATGGTAGTAATACAGCACACCCAGCATGCTCGATTTGTTATTTTTTCAGCTGACGTAAGAATTGATTTTAAGCTTTTTATATACTCTTGATAAAACAAATTTTCTTCATTAATATAAAATCAGCCAATAGATTAATTTGCCGTCATGAAAAAAATCTTTCTAATCACACTTCTTTTTATCGTATTCCTGCTTTCATCATGTGATTTTATAGGAAGTTCGGGCGAACCCCACGGAGCCGTTCAGTTAAGTGCCAATATTCTCGATGAGCATTCGACTATTGAGTACACCTTTAAAAATACTTCTGATATTTCATTATATGTTGTTATGAATGGCGGTTTAACCAATATTGAAAAATGGACTGATTCCGGATGGGAGCAAATGATGAGCTCATTACCTCATCGCCCGGCATTGTTTTATGCAGAAGTCAATCCAAGTGATACATTTACGGGCAATGTTAACTACGAATTCATTTTAAGTTTAGGTGATACACCTACCGGTCGCTACCGGATTAAGCTATACGTTGCAGAGGCCAGATCACAGGAACCAACAAGAATATTTACTTCTTCAACTTTTAGGGTTGAGTAGAAGTCGGATAATATCAAATAGTTTCATTTTAAGAAGAGCTTTCCTTCTTACTATAATCGTTTATTTGCCGATAAGTTTTAGTCTTGCATTCTCTCAAGAGTTTAGCCTTTCTTTTGAGAAATTTATAGAAGTTGAAACCGATGAATATTTTTTCAGTGTGATTTCCTTAATGGAGAAAACAGATAGCCACGTTTTTTTCATTGATGGAAGTCAGCACAAAGTATTTGTATTCGATAAAGAAACCCTCACATATAGCAAAAGTTGGGGACAGGCCGGCAGAGGACCAGGTGATTTCAATCAGATTTTTGCAGCCGATTCAAAGGATAATGTTCTTTACATACTCGACAGAATGTTGATTCGTGTGACTTCTTATAATCCTGACGAGGAAGAAATAGATGTAATTCAATTGAGAAAACCGGATGTTAACACAACAGGCATTGGCGTTCTTGAGGATGGAAAAATGTTGCTTGTTAATGGCGGATATCCTGATCCAACAACAGAGCCTATCATCCATTTAAATGATATACAAAAAGATGAGCCTGTTCCTATACCCATTTATGCGTCTGAGTTATTTGATTTGAGTATACCAATAGAAAACCGTTTCGGCCATTCCCTCGGTTTTAGATTAAACAGGATTGGTAATTCTAACCGGTTTCTGCTAAGCAACAGAGTTTTTAACGGGAATCTGTATGAAGTCCTGCCGGATCAGGAAAAACTAAAGCTATTTTCAACAGTTACTGTTCCCGAACCTGCTTATGCAATTTTTGATGCGGATTCCGGGCTTGAGTTGCACCAGAGTGGTATGCCCGGATTGGTGATTTCATCCGGACGTTCCGGAAGGTTTGTCTATCAGATGACAAGTAATTCACTGGCTATTTCATCTAATGATCAATTTGTCATCCATTTGAGATCGGTAAATCAAGATTTGGATACAGCGTATTTTATGGATTTTTTTGATCATGATGGGCATCATTTGCACACTCTTGATATAACTACACTATTGGAGTCAGCCCAATATGTTACCGATGTTTTATTGCTATCAACTAATACGATATTCTTTAGTTATGTGGATGAGAATGATGGTTACCCTAAAGTTGCAGTTTACAAATTGCATTATAAATTGCAGTATTAGTTTTGGTTTATTCTCTTCAACTTTTTGTTGAGGACAACCCGGCCGAAAAGCATATTCTATTCAAGTGCCTTTTTAAACTCATCATCCAGAGGGGAAATTGACGGACCAAAATAATGGGTCAGAGTACCTGCTTCGTTAACGATAAACTTACCAAAATTCCAATCAGGCTGATGGTCATTCCACCCATTTTGTTGCTTATCTGTCAGCCACGTGAATACTGGCTGCTGACTCTCTTTTTTTACCACAACACCCTTTCTGGCTATTGGAAAAGTAACCCCATAATTCACCTGACAAAATTGTGCTATATCGTCATCACTTCCTT
>PXCK01000196.1 GCA_003566635.1 Balneolia bacterium
CAGAACTCTTTTATGATACTTACTTTTCCCATTTATCTGCTTTTTTGAAATTTAGGTAAGATAAAGACTTTTTTCTTAAGCATTCAAAGATATTTTATGTATTCTGAAATCCGTTGAGATGATGCGGTCATAAAAAAGTTCTTGATAAGCGATTGATATTTTCAAGTGATTGCAGGATTTGTCCATGGCCGGTTTGTGTGATCAAATTATGATTGAAACGGTATTAGTTTTTGATAAAATGGTGGTGATTCGTTTGTTTTGAATAGGATTGATATGGTCGTTTCTGTGCTATGGAGGTTGGTCATAACGACCTGGGTAGAGGCGTCATTTACATCCGCCTTGGTGGTAAATATTTTGGTTGTATCGGCATTATTTGGTTGGGATGTTGGTCATATCGGCATGTTTTGTAGGGATATTCGTCATATCGGTATGATTGGTAGGGACGTCATTTTCATCGGCCTTGGTGGTGAATATTTTGGTTGTATCGGCATGATTGGTAGGGAAGTTGGTTATATCGGCATGTTTTGTAGGGATGTTCGTCATATTGGTATGATTTGTAGGGACGTTGCATGCAACGTCCCTACAAAACGTCGCTACATAACGTCCCTACATTACGTCCCTATACAATATCCCTACACACAACATCCCTACAACCAATATCCATACCAAAAACGGCCCAAATACAAACGTCTATACCAATAAAATCCATACCAATAACGCTTTTAACAATACTACCACGCGCATAAATCGGAACGTCCCTACCAATATATTATCACCACCCCTGCCACATGTAAATAATCCTATTCAGTCACTACAGTATAAATAGTATCAAATTTCATCATGGCTACGTTAGCAAAAGTGACCCGAATCATTCATTAGGTTATTCAGGTTGCGAATAAAATTTAAGGTTTTCTTTTTATCGCGGATAGATATCTCTGTCGTTAAAGCGTTAATCACCACAGAAATAGCCGCAAAACTGTTGGTAAACAAAAGGTTCTCACTTTTAATTAACAGTTTGTAGTTTGAGAATTTGGTGACGGGTGATTCCGGATTATCCGTAATCGCCACAATGCTTATCCCCTTCTTCTTTGCAAGTTCGGCAGCAGTAATGGTTTCTTTTGAATACGGCGGAAAAGAAAACAACACCAATGTATCTTCCTTATTAAGGAACATGAGTTGCTCTTCGAAACTTAGATGTCCGCTTACAGCTGTACCCGCCGAAATAGCAACTTGATTGAGAGAATAGGCTAAAACCTGAGCCATAAGTGCACTAATGCCTATTCCGAAGGTGGCAATATGTCTTGATGAACGCAACCGACTCACAATTTCATCAAACTCAGCTATAGAAATATGCTCCATTGTTTGGTTGATGTTTTCCACATCCTGACGAGCAACTTTATAGATTGTATCACGATCTGTTTCGGCTACCAATGGCAGTCGGTTCATGAACGTAAACTTCTTATGAACTGCTATCTGAAGAGCATTTTTAAACTCATGATACCCCTCAAAGCCAATCCGTTGTGCGAATCGTACAACCGTTGCCTTGGACACATCACATCGCTCGCCAATTTCTATTACCGACAAAAAAGCCGCTTCATTAATATCACCAACTATAAAATCGGCTATGATTTTTTGATTCTTAGGCAGGTCTTTATAGGCATCCTGAATCAATTGCTTGAATTCTTCTACCGAATACTCTTTAACTTCATTCATGGCAGCATGTTACAATAAAAATTTCTTTAATAAAACCAATGATTATGGTTTTACAATATCATAAAACCCATTTTGATTCCATCTGAATGTAGCACCCGGTGGCAGTACATGTAATTTCATATTCGTGAGCCCAATAGGTTCACCGGAATTAGAATTTACCCGTGATTCAGTTTTATCGAGTAAAACAACCTGAGACTCTCCGATAACTTTTGCCACACCTGAGGGCTGAATCCACAAGGCTGTTGCTTCATCGATTCCGGCTGCAATAAAATCATATTCGCTATCTGCCAAAACGTTAATCAATCTGTTCAAGCGATTTCTTTTCACAAAATGTTGATCTACAATAAAGCCATCAACCAAACCAAAGCCACTGCTTACAATTACATTATCACCTGTAATTTGAGAAAAAGCATCGAATCTTGATGATTGGGGGAAGTTTTCATCACCTGTAATCATCGTTTTGCTTTGCACTGCTGTACCGGCACTCGTACCTGCAATCACAGCTCCATTGTGATAAGCATCTATTACAGCCTGACGCATTCCTTCAGAGAAATAATCCATTAATCTGTTTTGATCTCCCCCACTAAACCAAATTCCTCTCGCATTTCGTATCGTTTCCTCAATCTCCAGATTATCCTTGTCATCTTCAGCCAACATCATAATTTCAACATGCGAAGCTCCAAATTCCATAAGTTGATCGCGCTGTTCCCATCCAATCGTATCGGGAATGGATGATGCCATTGGAATCAAAAGAATGCTTCTGTCGGAGCTTAATTCCACAACTTTTTCCATTACAGATGCCGGTCGATACCCGCCTCCTACCATCACCAAATTTCCTTTCGGATTAATAATGACAGCATCTTGGGTTTCCTCAACTTGATTTCCGCAGGAAATAAATAGAAATGCGAACAGGAAAAAAGCTACAGACAGAAATAAACGATGCATTATTTTAGCTCCTCATTTAGTATCACAAGTAATGACAACAGTTTTTGTATTGAATCGAAGGTAACATATTCATCATCCGAATGCGGATTTTTTGCACCAATGCCGATATTAATTGAAGGAATCCCTTTTTCATTTAACACATTGGCATCACTTCCCCCATAATATGGTACCCCATTGGGCAAGCATCCGGCTTTTAATAAGGCAGAAGTAATTAATTGAACTAAGGGAGATTCTTCCGGATGAATATAAGGTTCAAAATCCTTTTCAATAGACCATATACATTCACCACCTGAATTTTGAGCAACTGTTTTACTTATGTCTTCTAATTTTTCAAGGTGATCAATAAGTAAAGATGTATCAAATCCTCTTATCTCACCGGATACGGTACATTCAGAAGCTATAACATTAGTAGATTGCCCTCCTTTAATTAGCCCGAAATTCCGGGTGACATCTTCCGGTAATGCGAATTCTGACATTTCGGATAAAGCTTTTGCTGCTATTGAAATAGCGTTTATTCCTTCACCATTCGATACAGCACTATGAGCCGATTTACCGATAAAAGTAATATCAAATAAATACATTCCGGCACATTTTTGAATGAAGTATCCGGGATCAAGAGCAGAATCGAAAACTATAGCCTGTTCAACTTTTAACTTGATAGTATCTAAGTGCATAGCGCCTTTCATCCCAATTTCTTCACCTATGGTAAAAATATGGAGTACATTATCCGGGATTGAAGCTGTGTTGAACTTTAAATTCCATAATAATAACGCAACCCCTAGCCGGTTATCGGCACCAAGTTGGGCGTTGTTTGATGTCACAATTCTATCGCCAACATCCTCAATGATTGCTTTTGATGTGTCTCTCACCGTATACATGTGCACAATAAATGCAGTCGAAGCCTTATTGAAATCATGGTTTTTATGATGAACAATTAAGTTTCCGGAATTACCGGAAATACTGCGACCGGCTTCGTCTTCAATAATTTCAAATGGTAGATCTGAAAGATAATTTCTTATAAACTGATTGACATTCTTCTCATTTCCGGAAACGCCTGATATTTGTGCAACATCAGCAAACAGTCGCATAAAATCTTTTAAGGAGGTTTCTTTCTCCAGCTTGATGTCTGCTTTCATTAAAATTGAACTCCGAATGTTAAGCGCTGTATAGCAGATAGATATTCGTGCTCGGAGTAGGAATAATCAACCCGAAACCCGAATGAACGAAGATTAGCGTTGATTCCTGCCCCAACTGCCCATTTTTGATCAGGATTATTCACTATATAACCACCTCTGATGGAAGCCCCACCAAAATCGGTAATTAGTTGAAGTTCGCTTCCGAACGATATCTGTTCGTTATTGTCACTCGGGTTTTTAAGATCTGTCGTTACAATCCATCTAAAATTATCGAGTTCAATAGCGTCAATCGCGAGTCCAACCTGAAAATTTATGGGTAATGGAAAATCGAGCGTATTAAGAGAAACTAGCGGACGTCTGCTTCCGGGATTATTCGAATCTTCGTTAGCAAAACGGGTTAAATCCCGCCCCCTATAAAACATATCAGGCCCGAAATTATGCACCGTCATTCCGAGTGTAAGGTTTCGGAAGTTGAAACGGTATTGCGTACCCAAATCAAAAGCAATAGTTTGGGCACTTTGGTTCCAAATTCTCTGGTGGACATACTTTATTGAGACACCAATTGAAAATTCTGCCAATAATCTTCTGCCGTAGGAAACTCCAAGCATCAGATCATTCGCATCATAAAACCTACCTGTTCCATCAGGCTGGTCAACTGTGGTAATTTCCATTTCAGGTACGGCAAGGTTTATCATACTAATGCCAAAAACGCCTACACTACCGGCATTGAAAGCTATGGCAGCCTGATTAATATCAATACCTGTCCACCATTGTATGTTGGTAAAGGTAGCCGAATTCCCTTCAATCCATGCAATGCCTGCCGGATTCCAGAACAAACTTGAAGCATCTGTGGTGAGCCCTACATAAGCACCTCCTAACGCTTCAGCTCTGGCATCAGCATTGATTTTCAAAAACTGTGCACCGGCTGTACCTACATTTTCAGATTGCGCTATTAGTGTACTAAAACCTGAGAGCAACAATAAACAAAATATGGTTATAAAATTTTTCACTTTGTGCTCCCTCCTATTTGATTACCGCAAAACGGCTTGTGTGAGTACCTATATCGCTATTGACCTGATAGATATATATACCGGG
>PXCK01000202.1 GCA_003566635.1 Balneolia bacterium
TACAACGCCATATAATTCTTCTAACCGATTCCTTTCAAGTGAATCGATTTGCCGGAAGATTTTGATTTTTAGATCAGATGCTGTCATAGTTTGTCTTTCTTAAAAAATACAAAAATATAAATTACTTGTTCAATTAGCTTGTCTAACCTTTCAGCTAAATCGTTTAAAAGATTAATATAACAGTTTTTGTTCGGCAGCTATTTAAAACATCTCAATTATCTATCAATCTTTGCAGCGCATCCCGGGATTCGTCGATGTCGATTTGGCCGAGCGCCATGACAACCGTACGCCGCACCGAACCTGCAGGGTCATTTTCAGCGACCCAACTCAAAAAGTTTACCAGAGAACTGCCGTCGTCCTGTCTGAAGGCAAACGAGTGTATTATCTGTGCCCGGTTCGATGATTCGGGAATTCCGGCGAAATGGTTTTTAAACCAATCCAGTTCACCTATTTCATCCAGCGATCTAAAAAGCTGACCACCCATACGATGCCAGTTGTCTGATTTTTCCACAATCCGGCGTATATCCCCGATTTGTACCTTGCCGGACTGAAACCATCGTTGTAACGCAAACTGTGAAGCCGTTTGTGAAGAATGATTCATGGCTACATTAAGTACCTTGTCGCGAAGTGCCGGGTCATCCGAGACATCTATCTGCGATATAACTAAAGTCAGAATATCAGCGGATGTGTCCGGGGAGATTAATGCGGCCACATATTGCTTCAATTCATCATCATCTGAGTTTTGCACCAAATTAACAGCCATCATAACCTGTTGGCTTTCCCCGGAATCAATAGCATCTTTAATGATTGATCTGAAGGGCTCCGGATTTCTGTTACGCAAACTCATCAAAACCATGGACCGTAATTGGGAATCTTCAGATTTTAAATATAAATCACGCAAAATGTCGTTTATTTCATCCTCATCCCCATTCATTCCAGACAAAAAATGCAGATACATCGCCATTTCCTGCCTGTTTGAAACATCCTTCAGCCGCTCCATTACAAATGGCAGAGCCACAGAACCATCAGATGAAAATAATTGACTGAGAAACAGTTGCCTTTGGGTGGCAGTCAGGTCGTCATAGCGGTCACGGAAATACTCCATGGCCATTGCTTCCGGTATTTTCTGTAATGCAAACATCGCACTGCTTCTGACCTGCTCGTTCTCATCATTTTCAAAAACATGCTTCAGAAAGTCACCCGAATCACCGGCCTGGGCGGAAATAAGTGCATTAACGATTTGCTGCCTCACTCGAACACCCGGATTCTGCTCATAAATCCGTCTGAGTATTGAAACATCCGGGTTTCTTTGCATGGCGAGGGCAGTAATGGCTGCTAACATCATTTGTTCATCGCTGGTTTTTTCGTACGATTCCACTTTAGCCAAATAAGTGGGGTTACCCTGCTCTGCTATTTTATGCGCAAGTTGAATCAGGTTTGAGCGGGCGTCTTCTGTCCAGCGGCTTCGCGGATAATCCTCCAGAAATTGCTCGAAGCACTGAAAATGATTCTCCGCAGAACCGCCGCGCTGACGCTCACTAAAACACAACCAAAATGATGCTCCGTCCCTGTGATTGCCGTCTTCAAACGTGGATAAATACGACCGAAAACCACGGGAGGCATCATCCCAGTTCCGTTCCAGTACATGAGCATACGCCCGCTGATAAGCCTGAGCTGCTGTGTCTTGCTCATCATAAGTATAGACAAATCCTGTAAATAAAATCAATAATGCTATAAGGTAATTCATATTTATCCTCTTCGGTTTAATATTGAGCGGCAGCAAACGATTGCAGCCTGAATCTTTCAAGGGAAATTCGTGGGACAATACTACGATCTGCGGCTGTTTTATGTACCAGCCAAATCGTTTCATAATCTTCGGGCTCTGCCTGCCGGTCGAGTGTTCGCAACAGGATGGCACATTCTTCCATCAAATCAGCCAAGTGGTGTTGGTTTTGTTCAACTAATAACTGCTGAAGACGATCAGCTTCTTCAACAAGTTTGCCGGCCAACCCGAGTTCGATAGTAAAAGAATAGTCAGTGTTATCTAAGTTGTTCATATCCAGATGGCCGAGTGACATAAACAAGATTTCAGCACGATTAAAGAATGACGAGATATCGTTTTTTAAAGATGTTTCCAAGTCGTAGAAGCTGATTTCTTGCTCTGTGGGTGGAAGCGATTGTTGATTTAACATCCAGATAATTCCACCAACAAAACCTGCCAACAGCACCGCCGCAACAGCCAGATAATAACGATATATAGTTATTGTCGGTTTTTGAGATACCGGATTCTTTTGTTTCAGGTTTTGGGATATAACCGGATACGCTTCCTCAATCTTGTCGGCGTAAGGGTCGTTCAGGGAGTCCATCAACTGCCGCTTTTGCTCCCAAACGGATGCACAATCGCTGCATTTCGCAAGATGGGCATCAACCTCATATTTCTCGTTGGCTGATAGCTCACCGCGATACCATCCGTCAAATAAATGCTCAATATGTTCACATGATTTGCTCATGATTCGATTTTATAAGGTTTTAAAAGAACCTGAAGGCGTTGCAAGGCTCTGTGCATGTGCGTTTTTACGGTTCCCGGCTGCATTTCTGTTACCTCAGCCACTTCGCGGATACTCAAATCATGGAAATGCCGCAGTACAAACACACTTCGCTGATTCTCCGAAAGTTGTGTCAAAGCGGCCTTAATCCGGCTGTTTACCATTTCGGTGTTCACCTCAATATCCGGTTTCGGATCGTGCAGGTTTTCAGTATCCGGCATTTGGTCAACAGGCATCGTTTGCATGGATTGTTTGAGTTTACCACGTTTTGATTTCAGAAACTCATTCACAGTTATCCGGTAGAGCCAGGTCTGAATACCGGAATCGCTCCTGAATGACTGAATGTGACGCAACACGTTGAAGAAGACTTACAGAACAATATCTTCGGCATCAAACCTTTCGCCGGATAATTGCAAAGCCAGTCGAAAGATTTTCTTCCCGTAAAGGTCAACCAACCGATCGTACGAACCGGGGTCGCCTTGGGAAAGGCCTTGTATCAGTTTCTGTTCCTCTTCAGGGGATGTCATAATGATTAGATGCGGGCTGAGGGCAAAAGGTTTACATAGGGATGGGTTTTTTTTCTCAATTCTCTTCACACGCATGAAGCTACAAACTTCATTTCATATATGTACTGTAAATTGTGGATTTGATTTGTGATACGTTAGAAGGCAATAATTAAGTTTCTACTTTCATTAGTCTTTTTTACCCATTCATAAGATGAAACTCTAAAGTTGATATGTTTAAATATTGTACATATTTTTGTACATATAAACTCGTACTAACTTGTAAATGTATGATTTCAACCACGCTATCCGATTTCCGAAAAGACATGAAGCGGTATTTCGATAGGATTACCGATAATTTTGAAACTCTTGTTATTAATCGGGGCAAGGATAAAGGTATTGTGATTATGTCACTTTCAGAGTACAATTCCTTAAATGCTACCAATCATGAGTTGTCATCCCAAAAAAATGAGCAGAGGCTGGATTCATCTATTGCAAAGTTGAACTCCGGACAGTCTTTCACCAAAGAATTGATTGAAGATTGAATTTTTTTTTTACAGAAGAGTCCTGGGAAGATTATTTGTTTTGGCAGAAGTATGACAAGAAAAAATTAAAACGAATCAACACTCTGCTTAAAGACATATCCCGAAATCCATTCGATGGCATTGGGAAACCAGAGCCACTAAAACATAAATACGCAGGTTTTTGGCCCAGAAGAATAGATGGTGAACACAGGCTCATTTATAAAGTAGAAAGCGATGCCACCCTCATAGCAAAATGCAGGTTTCATTACGACTAAAATCTATTGGAATATTATAGATTTACATTCCTTTCTGATCTTGCCCTTTCAAATTTTTCTCACGGTTAAATATCACCAACTTCAGACCCTTTTAGTTTGCGCTACATTGATTTAACCTGACTGAAGACTACACATCTAAATTTACCGCACAACACCCCGTTTCCTTAGCTCCCAGAAGCAGCGGGCGGTTGCTGCGATATCTGCTGAGGCATTGTGCGCTTCTTCGAAATCGGTGCCGAAAAGTTTCTGGTGCAGCTCTGACAATCGCGGCCATTTGTAGCCGTATTTGCCGGGTATCTTACAAAAATTGGTGCTTGACTCCATCGTGCAAACTCTTTTTTTACGTATCAGAATATTTTTATACCCTGCGCGCAGCAATTCAGAACCCACAATTTTCTCATCAAAACTGAGATTATGCGCAACCAATACTCCGGCTTTATTACACGCCGCGCTGAATTCATCCAGCACCTGATTCAGCGGTACACCTTCGGCCATGGCACGTTTGGTGGTAATCCCGTGTATTTTTGCCAGGTCGCCGGGAATGGTAAAGCCATCCGGTTTAATAATATGGTTGGCCGCGTGCACCTCATTACCGTGTTCGTCAAACACCAGCCAGGCCAGCTGTACCATTCGCGGCCAGTTTTTTAGGTCGCTTACCGGAGCTTTCCAGTTGCGCGGCAGCCCGTTCGTTTCGGTATCAAAAAATAAATACATCTCAACCCCTCAATTCTTGGATATTATTGATGGCAATGTAATCAATGGAGCATAAATATAGAACCCGATATCATTGCTTCTTGCTGTCAAATCCAGCAACACCGCCGGAAACGATGAACTTCATCACATCACCGGAGTGTAAATCTATCGGTTTTACTTGTGCTTTGGGGACAATGAACAATTCGCCCGAAAAATTATAGGAATGGGGAAAATAGACGGCCACTTTATCTGATTCATCAAACATAGCTAAATCTTTTTCGGTGAGAAA
>PXCK01000087.1 GCA_003566635.1 Balneolia bacterium
GTAAATACATTAACCGATGTTGCCGGACTAAATGGCAACCACGCAAGTGCCGAAATAATGGCAATTGCAATGACCATAGGCGAAAAATAACGGCTGAACTGCTGCGACAAACTTCTAAGCGTTTGTTCCTTTTCTTTGGTAAAAACATCGTTATTCCAAAGTCTTGTCAGGTAACTGCCGGAAACAGGCTTTAGTGTTTTAAAGCGAGCAGCTACTCCTGTGTTTCTACCACCGGCATAAACAATATCCCCTTTTTGCATGGCAACCGGGCGAGATTCACCCGTTACAAAGCTAAAATCCAGCTCGGCCGATTCATCAATTAAAATGGAATCGGCAGGCAGAAGCTCGTCTTTTCGAATAAGGAGGGTATCATTTTCTTTAATTAGTGTGGCAGCTACACTTTCCTCTTTTCCTTCAATTAACCGAATAACTGATAATGGAAAATAAGATTTGTAATCTCTTTCAAACGAAAGCCTTTCGAATGTTTTTAGCTGAAATAAACGACCTACCAATAAGAAGAATACCAGCATGGTGAAGGAGTCCATGTAACCGACACCCACTCCGGTTAGTATTTCATACAAACTCCGGGAGAACATGGCGATAATACCAAGGGATATCGCAATATCCATATTCCATTGACGACTTCGTATACCTGCCAATGCAGGTCGGTAAAAATCGAGACTGCTATAAAAGAATACCGGAAGTGCCAGAATAATATTTAAACCCCCAAAAAGCTTTAAAAACTGACTATCAAGTCCACCCGGACCGGCTAAATATTCCGGCAAACTGAAAAGCATGATATTACCAAATGCAAAACCCGCAATACCAATTTTTAATAAAAGAGGACGATTGGAATGTTTATTCTTTTTCCCTTCTACGGCTTCCAGACTAAAATCGGGTTTGTAACCAATTTTTGTAAGTAACGCAGCTAACTCACTGAGAGGTAGTTTTTGAATATCAAATTGGATACTTGCTTCCCGCTTTCCAAAAAACACCTGCGAACTTTTAATGGCAGCGTTTAATCGATGCAGATTTTCAAGCAGCCAAATACACGAACTGCAATGAATTTGAGGAAGCTTTAATGTAACGTGAGCTGTTTCACCATCCGTAAAGTCCAATATTTTAGAAGATATTCCTGCATGATCGAGGTGACTAAACTCTCCTTTTGCTGCACCGTTTCGCATGGATATACCGGGTGCGTTTTCTTCCAAAGTGTAATAGGTGGATAACCCGCTATCGCTAAGCAACTCATACACGGTTTGGCAACCCATACAACAAAAGTTCTTGTCGCCTTTAACAAGAACTTCTTCCTCACAGAGCTCACCACAGTGATTACAGGTTACTTTTTCAATTACACTTGATTGCGACATAGAGTTACGACTAAGAGACCCCTTTTCTATCAAATTTCATTCTATCCAGTATCCAGCTGTCGGTTACATCATCGCATAAGTTTTGTAAGGTTGTTTCTTCCAGCCAAAAAAGGATACAACTTTTATGCTCACCCCATTTTTCATGAAACGGACACGGTTCTATATCGCCACAACCTTTAATTCCTAAAAAACAGGTCTCAAAAAATGAACTACCATCAATGGCTTCAATAATATCAATTAACCGAATTTTTTCCGGTTTTTTACGCAAATAGACTCCCCCATTTAGTCCTCTTCGGGAACCAACAATACCCGGCTTATTAAGCTTTGCTAAAATTTGACTCAGGTAAGTTGAAGGACTTTCCAACGACTTGGCTAAATCGGCTGCCGACATGGCTGTCCCAACCGGTTCACGACCCAAAATTATTAATGAAGTTATGGCATATTGTGTGCCGAGTGAAATTAATTGCATAGTGGTAATATTTAATATCTAATATGCGAATTAGAATATAGCATTGGGATAATTAAATATCAATGTTGCAATTTGATTATTAGTATTTAAAATCAATCCAGATAACAAAATCACTAAGCCAACAACTACCCTTTTTTCAGTACCTTGTAGAAATCACATAAACTCCTAAGTAACTCACTTTTATGAAAAAAATATTGATTATTGGTGCTACATCGGGCATTGGATACGCTTTAGCAGAAGAAGCTCATAAGCGAGGATACCACGTTGGAGCTACCGGAAGAAGACAGAATCGACTCGATGAGCTGTCAACTAAATTGCAAAATTACATCACAATTAAATGTTTTGATGTGACTGATTCTACTGCCAAAACATCTTTAATTGAAATTATTGAAGAGATGAAGGGCGTTGATATTGTGGTGATTAATGCGGGCATATCGAATTATCAGGGTTCATCGGTATTAGAAATGGAAGAGAAGGTTATTTCGGTAAATGTTACAGGTTTTGTGCGCATGATGAATACATCTTATAAATACTTCAAACAGCAGGGGCATGGTCATATTGTGGGTATTTCTTCCGTAGCCGGACTGTTTGGGTGGGGAACTTCTGCACCATACAATGCTTCAAAAGCTTTTATTTCCAACTATATGCAGGGATACCGACAAAAAGCAAAACGGGTTAAAGCCGACATCACCATAACAGATATAAAACCCGGTTTTGTAGAATCGGAAATGACCAAAGGGAAAAAAGATATGTTTTGGGTTGCAAAAACGCCCAAGGCAGCTGTTCAGATGATGGATGTGATTGAAAAGCGAAAACACCATGCCTATATTACAAAAAGATGGAGGATTATAGGCTGGATGGTAAAATTACTACCCAATTTTGTAATTGACAGGTTGTAGTTTTAGATATGCTATTATTTTAAAGTAGGTTGGTCTCTAAATCCTTTTTTACTTATTAATCCTAACTCATTTGTGTTCGTTTATTAATACGAGCCGATTCTTAAATCTAATAAATGGATCTAGTATACTTTTGTTAATCCCAACAAAACCGTGCCTATTTTGTCTAAAACAGAATTTTTAACCACTACGTACACAACGAATGCACCAAGATCACAACATCCACTAAAAGTGAAATTATAGCCCAGATGTCGTTGTACCTCCTTTGACTTTCTATTCTTACAATAGCATTTACCGATATTAGGTAACCTTTCCCGCGATCTGCCTCTTTTTAGGAAGTTAATTTGCCCCCCCTCTGCTGCCTGTTTACTGTTTTGATAGAATCTATTTCACCTTGAAGAAACAAATCTGTGTTAATCTGCGCTAATCTGCTTAATCAGTGGTAAATTCCAAGAGGATTTACGAGCTAACAATTCATTTCAGATACTGAAATTACAGGTTTTTTGTAAATAAACTGGACTTTCAACCGACCCCTCATAGTCAAAATCCACACTCCTACTTCAACAAAAAAATACTAAATTAAACAGATTGAAAATTTAATCAACTGTTCGTATATTTTAAGTCTGCAATTTTGCGAGAGTGGTGAAATTGGTATACACGCTAGATTTAGGATCTAGTGCCGCAAGGCTTGGGGGTTCGAGTCCCCCCTCTCGTACCATTTTTTAATAAGTATTGATCACAAAATCCCATCCTTAGTGAATATTTCGGTAGAGTCCTTAAGTGCTGTAGATAAAAAAATTTTAGTTGAAGCCGACAATTCTGACTTAGCCCCAAAAATCGACAGCGCCCTTCGCAATTATAGAAAAACCCTCAATCTGCCCGGTTTCAGACCCGGAAAAGCGCCAATGGCACTCGTAAAAAAGCGTATTGGTAAAGAAGTTGAAGGCGAACAAATAGAAAAGTTTATGCAGGAAGTTTTCGAGAAAGAAATCCTTCCAAATCATAAACCTGTTGGTGAGCCAAAAGTAGAAAACTTCAAATTTGAGGACGGAAATTTATCTTTTGAATTCCATATTGGTGTAAGTCCTGAGTTTGATCTTATCGACATCAACGAAATTACTGTTGATAAGCTCGTTCACGATGTTACCGACGAAGAAGTTGAAAAAGAGTACGAACACTTCATCAAATCCTCTAAAGAATGGAAAGCGGTTGAAAAAGCTGCCGACAAAAACTCAAAGGTTACTGTTGATGTTACCCGCTTAGATGCCGATGGCAACGAAACTGATGACAAAGATCACGATCTCTCTTTCCGGATGGATAATGAAGACAACAAAGAATACGCTGATGCATTAATCGGCAAAAACGTTGGTGATACAGCTGATATAGCCATTACAGAAGATAACGAAACCATCACGTATCGTGCTGTTGTTAAAGCTGTAGAGGAAGAAATCGAAAAGGAACTTACCGAAGAGTTTTTCATGAACGCTTCAAATAAGCGTGCAAAAAACGAAGAAGAATTCAAAAGCTTCCTTAAAAGTCAGATTCAGGACTATTTCGACCAAACTTCAAACAACTTGGTCCGAGATCGTATTGTGATGCAATTAATTGAGAAGCATGATTTTGAAGTCCCCAAAAATATCTTTACGGACTTTCAAAACAATATGATTGAAGAAGCGAAAAATCAGGAAGGTCAACTACCTGAAGATTTTAACAGAGAAGAGTATCTGGAAAAAAATCATACACAGATTGTAAATCAGGCCAAGTGGAGCTTTTTGGTTACTAAATTAATGGATAAATATCCCGATTTAGAAATCACCAAGGAAGACGTTGACGAATTCTTCGAAATGGAAGCTGCAAAAATGGGCCTTCCGGCTGATATGCTTAGAAACTTCTACGGTTCCCAAACCGACCAGCTCGAAAACCTACGCATGAGAATCAGAACGGAAAAGCTTTTCAAAAAGTTAACGGATGAAGTTAAAACAAACGACCTCTCCAAAGAGGATTACGAAAAAAAGTACAATAAAGAATCCAAGTAACTTAATACATCGTCTATATTATGACTATACCTAAGCAACCACTTTTCGATTTTCAGGCAACACAAGCATCATCCATGGATACCTACAATAACCTTATTCCAATGGTTATTGAAACCTCCAGCCGTGGTGAACGCGCTTACGATATTTATTCCCGTTTATTAAAAGATCGTATCGTAATTCTTGGTACTCCAATTAACGATGCCATAGCTTCTAATATCGTGGCACAGCTTTTATTTCTTGAGGCAGAAGACCCGGATAAGGATATTAACTTGTACATCAACAGTCCGGGTGGTGTAGTATCTTCCGGTATGGCCATTTATGATACTATGCAGTACATCAAATGCGATGTTTCCACAACCTGTATTGGTATGGCCGCATCTATGGGTGCCGTACTTTTAACGGCCGGAGCTGCCGGTAAACGCTCTGCATTACCAAATTCCCGCGTTATGATTCACCAGCCTCTGGGTGGTGTTCAGGGTCAGGCAAGCGACATTGAAATTGAAGCCAAAGAAATTTTACGTCTAAAAACATCTTTATCTCAAATAATTGCCGATCATTCAGGTAAAACACTCGAAGAGATCATTACCGACTCCGACCGTAATAAATGGATGAGTGCTGAAGAAGCCCACGAATACGGTTTGGTTGACAAAGTGATGAGAAGAGGAGCAAAATCTTAATACCACGCTAAACTATTTATGGCCGGAAGTAAAAATAAAATTCATTGTTCATTTTGTGGCAGATCCTCGAATGAAGTTAACAGTATGGTTGCCGGTCATGATGTTTACATTTGCGATTATTGCGTAAATGATGCCGTAAGTATTGTTAAGCAAGATCTTTCCAACAAGGCAAATCAGCGTAAAGCCAACTATCAAACTTTACTAAAGCCGGTAGAAATTAAAGCCAGGTTAGACGAATACATCATTGGTCAGGAATACGCTAAAAAAACCCTGTCAGTAGCTGTTTACAACCACTACAAACGTATTTCAGCTCTTGAAACTAAGGATTTAAGTAATGATGACATTCAAATAGAGAAAAGTAACATTCTCTTACTTGGTCCTACAGGCTCAGGGAAAACCCTCCTTGCCCGTACGCTGGCTAAACTTATTGATGTTCCCTTTACCATTGCCGATGCTACCGCTCTTACAGAAGCCGGCTATGTAGGAGAAGATGTAGAAAGTATTCTTTCGAATTTACTTCAAGCTGCCGACTACGATGTAGAACGTGCTCAACGAGGTATCATTTATTTAGATGAGGTTGATAAAGTTGCCCGCAAAAGCGACAATCCATCCATTACGCGTGATGTTTCCGGTGAAGGTGTTCAACAAGCCTTGCTCAAAATTTTGGAAGGGACTACCGCTAATGTTCCACCAAAAGGCGGCCGTAAGCATCCCGAGCAAAGCTTCGTAAAAATTGACACAAGCAATATTTTATTCATTTGTGGCGGCGCTTTTGACGGTTTAGATGAAGTTATTTCCCGCAGGCTTTCAACCACCTCTATGGGATTCCATGTAGGAGATCAAAAGAAGTTTGATAAAACCAATCCTGATATTTTCACTTTCAGTGAGCCGGAAGACCTTCAGAAATTTGGGTTGATTCCGGAATTAATTGGGCGCTTACCGGTCATTGCAGGGCTCCACGGCTTATCGAAAGAAGCATTGATAGAAATTCTCATGAAACCTAAGAATGCCCTCATTAAACAGTACAAACGACTGTTTGAGTTTGAAGGCGTTGAACTGGAGTTCGAAGAAGAAGCCCTTGATATAATCGCTGATAAAGCATTGGCAAGAAAAACAGGTGCAAGGGGATTAAAATCCATTATGGAAAAATCTATGCTTGATATCATGTTCACATTGCCGACTATGCGCAATATTGAACGATGCATCATTACAAAAGCAACCATCGAACACGATGCGCCCCCAATTTACGAAAAGCGAAAAGCTTCGGCTTAGTACAACCCGTACTGACTAACCAAAAAGCTGTCTCGTTTGACAGCTTTTTTTGGTTATGGGGGTGATTAACTTATAACAAAATAATGAAACACATAACCCGAATTATTCACGAAAGTATATAATTTAAATTTTATGCTATTGAAATTATATGATATAGCCAAATACTACACTTACTCAAATTTGGGTGTAGTAAAAATGCTGCAAAATTTCCATGCTAGCTTCGTTGAAGATGAAAAAGTCATGCTCAGGGTACTAAGGTACCCTTCCGCTGATTTTTCACCTTCGCCTTGCTACCAAGAAAATTTCTTGGTGAATAATCCGGGATAAAATCATTCGACCAACTCCTTCAAGAGAAGTGTGGGAAAAAAGGTACTGCAAGAAGAGACCAATTTGATTCGGATTCTCTTGCTTTTCGTTTGGGAATCAAGGGAGGGAAAAAGAATTTAAATGTGAACCTGATGCAAGAAGAGCCAAATGAATTATTCGGGCTATTTCAATTTTATCACCTATATTCAAACAAAAACTTTAGCTCGATATGGCCTACAGAAAAACACCAAAAGCTATTAGTGAACTCTTAACCGACTATGTTCAGGATTTTCCTCACAGGAGAGCTCTTAAAAGAGGGTTAATACTTGCAGAATTGAATTCTATAGTTGGTGATAAAATTGCCGAGCAAATTCAACGTTCATGGTTTAAAGGAAATAAACTTTGCATAAAAATTAATTCACAGGTTTGGCGCCAAGAATTGCATGCTCAGCGTCATTCCATTCTTAAAAAATTAAATGCGCGTGCAAAAGAAGACATAATTTCCGAAATTGTAGTTTATTAATTTAACCAACTATGTCTGTACTCGATTCCATCCGAAAAAAGTTAAAACTACCAGCTTCTTCAGCAGCATCTGGAGACAAAAACTTTCAAAATGTTGAAAAGGTCATCGTTTTTGTTTTTGGGTTTATCATTGCTCTCGGTTCTTGGATGTTGGTTAATCTTGAACGTTCGTTCACCATGCAGATAAACATCCCCCTCGAATATGCAGATTTTCCGGGTGAAAAAGCGCCAACCATGCCACTACCCTCTCAAGTAACGGCAAGCATAACGGGCGAGGGATGGAAACTTTTAAACTTTTATGGCGGAACCCCGGCCATGCGTATCAATATTGAAGAAGAGGAATATATAGATGTTGGTCAAACTGTTCGAACACAACTTATGTCCATTTCTGATATTATTGTAAATCGCGTAGATCCTTCAACGGTACGAATTTCCTTAGATGAAAGAATTGAAAAGCGAGTTCCCATCGAGCTAAATGCAAACCTGGAATTCAGACAGCAACATCGACTCGTTTCTCAACCGGTTGTGAGCCCTGATAGTGTTACCGTTACCGGTGCTCGTTCACTCATAGAGTCGCTAACAAGCTGGCCAACCGTTCAAAGCTCATTCACAGATTTACACAACCCGTTGGAAACACAACTCAGACTTCAGGATTTAGGTCCGTTAATCCAAAAGGATATAGACTCGATAACTTTAAATGTGCCCGTTGCTGAGTTTACTGAAGGAGAAACTCGCGTCCCTGTGGAAATTGTTGAAGATATTACGGGTATATCAGCCAATATTTCCCCGAACTTTATTACTATCCGATACGACATCCCCATCCATCAATACTCAGAAGCACAGCAACGCGATTTATTTGAAGCTGTTGTTCTGCTCAGCGAGATAAACGAAGATTATACAGGCTACATCAATCCAACTATACGTCAATTACAAGACGATTTTAGTATCCGTATAAGATCAATCACCCCACGCAGGTTATCCCATTTTATTATTGTTGATGAGTGATATATTTGCATCGTAGATATTTCTAATACTGGCCATGGGTTAACCCGAGCGAAGCGAAACCCATAGCTAGCTATTCTACCCTAAAAGGCTCAAGGGCTTGTTCAACGTCAAGGGTGTTTTCGAAATAGGTTTTGACCTTTAAGATAACTTCATCAACCAAAATATCAGGGCAGGATGCCCCGGATGTAATGGCGATTTTAATCGGCTTTTCAGAGGATAAAGGAAGCCAGTCGGTCGATTCCAGTACTTTTTTATCCCATTGGTTAAAATGGGTAATTTTTTGGGGCGATTCAATTTCTGACGCATCTCTTACATGATAGGTAGGAAACTTTTGTTCCAATAACTCAACCAGGTGCATGGTGTTAGACGAATTATACCCCCCTACCACCAAAGCCACATCTGCTCCGGAATTCATCAATTGAATGGTTGCGCTTTGATTTTCATTCGTTGCGTAGCAAAGTGTATCAGACGTATCCGCGAAATGATTTCCTATTTCTTCTTCCCCATATTTTTCGATGGCAGCAGCTTTCAAAATATCCATTACCTCCTGCGTTTCGGTGGCAAGCATGGTCGTTTGGTTAATCACCCCAAACTTTTCGAGATCTTTAAGTGGGTCAAATCCTTTGGTGCATTTATGCCCAAAGTATGTTTCAAAATCAGAAACCGGCCTTTTTTCGACTATGATATCAGCCAGAATATGTGCTTCTTCAGGGTTTAGCACAACTACCGATGGAGCCACCGATGCACTATGTGAAAACGTTGCCCGGGTTTCCTCGTGGGTGTGCTTCCCGTGGATAACCAACGTATTTTGCTTTTTCCCAAGTTGCGCTCCCCGCTTCCAAACTTTCTCCACAAACGGGCATGTTGTGTCGTATTGATACGGATTAATGCCTACTTTTTCCAGCTCAGCCTGTAACTCAAGTGTAGTTCCAAATGCAGGTACAATAACAATATCATCCGCGTTCAGGGAACTGATGGGTATGATAGGTGTACCATCGGTTTGAAATAAAAAGCGAACACCTCGACTGATTAAATCATCATTTACATTGGGATTATGAATCATTTCACTGAGCAAATATACATTCTTGTCAGGATTTTGCTCTACGGTTTCATAGGCTATATGAATAGCATTTTCCACACCATAACAAAATCCAAAATGACGGGGAATGAGAAATTGGACGGAACCAAAATCAAGCACAACAGGCTCAAGATCTTTTTTCCGCGGATCTGTAACTTGCCTTGCATCCTTAATGGTTTTGATGATATCGGCTTTATAAATATCAGGAATGTTGAATTTTTTTGCCATCTATATGTGTAGGTTTACGAAACCAGGTTTTCTGCTGTATCTAATTTTACCCCAACAAGTTTACTTATGCCTGTTTCTTGCATGGTTACACCATATAACACCTCGCAGTAATCCATCGTTTTTTTGTTGTGTGTAATTACGATGAATTGCGTGTTTTTGCTGAACTCTTTGATAAGGTTTGCAAATCGCCCGACATTGGCATCATCCAATGGTGCATCAACCTCATCAAGAATACAAAACGGAGATGGCTTAACAAGGTAAATGGCAAACAAAAGTGCAATAGCGGTCAGCGTTTTTTCCCCACCGGATAGCTGTTCAATATTTGTTGGTCGCTTCCCTCTTGGCTTTGCAATAATTTCAACTTTGTGATTGAGAGGATCATCAGGGTGCTCTTCCAAAATCAAATCACAAAAATCATCTTCCCTGAATAGCATACTGAAAACTTTCTTGAAGTTTTCTCTGATTTCATTGAAGGTAGAACTAAACCTTTGATGTGCCGTTTCGTTAATATCTTTAATGGTTTGGCGAAGTTTTTGCTCTGCATCCTTTAAATCAGCAATCTGATTTTCGTAAAACTCAAGTCGTTCACTTTCCTCTTCGTACTCTTCAACCGCCAAATGATTAACTTCACCTATAGATTTGAGTCGCTCTCTAAGATTTATAATCGTTTCTTTTACAGCTCCGGGCTCAATATCCTCTGGCAACTGTTCGGTAACCTGCTCCAATACAACATTATAGGTTTCCCAAATATGATCGGCCAGCGTCTTTGACTGCATTTCATACTTATTTTGTTCAATCTCGTACTGATGCAATAAATCGGCATTTATCTCTTTTTTCCGGTGAAGTTGACGAATTTCATCCTCAATTCCTCTTAGTCTGCCTCGCTGAACACCTGTTTCTTCATCGGCTTCCTTCAAGCGTTTATCGGCTTGTTCTTTTTCAACCCTGAGTTCTTTAAGGCGAATATCCATCTCGTCGGCTTGAGCAGACAATGTTCGAATCGATTCCCGGCTCATTCGAGCTTTTTCGGCCCTGATTTCCAAACGTTCTTTAATCGTTTTTACGGATTCTTCCGATTGAATGGATTCCCGCTTATAAGCTTCAAGCTCGGTACTGATTTTCTGCTTATGGATTTGAGCATCATTTTTTGACTGCAAAGCACGCTGCCTGATTTCCTCTTTCTCTCTGAGCTTTTGGCGAAGTTTATGCTGGCTTTCAAGCACTTTGTCTAGCTCATAATTGATATCATCAATCTGGGGAAGGATAGCCTCACTTTCCTGCTTTGCCTTTTCGCTCGACTCTTCTAATTGCTTTAACTGTGTTGCGTAGTCATCAATAGATTTTTGATATAGATTAGCAGACGACAAAAAACTACCCAACTGCTGCTCTAATTTGCGAACTTCTGCGTCCTTCTGTTGTAATTGATTTCGTATATCATTGCTGTTGAGCTTCTGAATCTGCTCTAAGAGATTTTGTTGATTCTGCTGTTCTTTTTCAATTTCAGATTCCGTTGATTCCAGCTTTTTCGCTAAACGATCCAGCTTGTCTTTTAATCCAACCCGAATCCCAATATTATGCTCTTTACTACCACTTTTTTGAGCTAAAACATTAGTTTGCACATCGCCTGTTAGTGTAACAAAAGATTTGTCACCAACCTTTTGCTTTTGGGGAACTTCATCCAGATTTTCAACTAAAAAAACAGAACCAAGCAGCAGGTTTTTAAGGTTTTCGTAAGCAGGGTCGCAATTTGCCATAGTGGCAAGTGAGTCCTTTTGAACTTTTGGCGCAAAGGCATCAACCAAATCCATTGAAATTATTGCAACCCTACCCTTTTGCGACGCTTTCAGATTATTAAAAATCGTTTGAGCTGTTTCTTTGGTATCAACAACAATGTAGTTGCAGACCTCGCCCAAAGCGGCTTCAAGAGCTACGGCGTACGTGTCTTCAATGGAAATTATGTCTGTAAGGACATGAATCTTTTCATTCGATTCAAACTCTTTTAAAACGTATTGAACGCTACCGGGGAGCGCCTCCTGAGAATCGGCAATTTGCTTTAATAGCTGGATTTCTGCTTTCACAGAGTCAGCATTACTTTTAAGCTTTCTTAAATTATCTCTCGAAACTTCCAGTTTCTCCTGTGCCTCTTCCTTTTCTTTAGAAAGTTTTTCAAGGGTTGATTTAAGCGTATCTAATTCCGTTTTTGCTTCCGTCAACCGTTTCTTGAGTAAACTTGCCTCCCCTTCCGAAACCGACACATTATCTTCTGCTTCTTCTTTTCGTTGTAGTAATCGGGCACGTTCTTCTCCTGCATTTTCAATTCTGGATTCAAATCGAATTTGGAGCGTTTTCAACTCTGTAATTTGTCGGGAAAACTGTTGCTCCTTTTGATTCAAATTCTGCGACTCTTGCCGCATGGTTTTCACCTCGGCATCAATGGAATCGTAATTTTGTTGAAATGATTCAACCTCAACAATAGCCTGTTCAAGCTTTTTGGCATGTTCATCAATTACGCCGGCAAGCTTTTCCTTTTGCTTAACCAAATCTCTGATATCGGTCTCAGCCTGTTCAATATCCCGCTCATAATTTAAGATAACCTGTTTCTCATTTTCGATATTCTGAAGCGTAATTTTTAGATTGGTTTCCGTTTCGGAATAAGCAGATGCCACTTCATTCCGTTTTCTTGACGTTTCTACTAAAAAGGCCTCTTTTTCGCTGAGTTTTTGACGCGCTAAAACTTCGGCTTCTTCCAAAGAAGTAAACTTCTGTGAAAGAGATTTTTTCTCCTTCTCGGCTTCGAGTATGTTATCTCTTAGCGGCTCTAATAACTGTTGAATACGATCATATTCATAGCGCGACCAACCTAAATCTAATGAGTGTAGCTGTTCGGCATACTCTTTAGTGCGTCGCGCTTTACCTGCTTGAATTTGAAGAGAGCGTGTTTTTTTTCGGATTTCAACCAGGATATCGTCAACACGTAACATATCGGCTACGGTATCTTCGAGTTTTTTTAGCGTTTGGCGCCTTTTCTCTTTATAGCGGGTAACACCGGCGGCTTCCTCGAATAAGCGTCTTCTGTCGTTGTTTTTATCACTTAAAATGTCCTCTACCATTTTAAGCTCAATAACCGAATAGGCTCCCGGCCCCATACCGGTATCCATAAATAAATCAATGATATCCCGTAACCTGCAAACCGTACCATTTAGCAAATACTCCGACTCTCCCGAACGGTAAAGCCTCCTGCTGATTGTAACTGAGGTATACTCAACCGGTAAGATAGCTTTGTCATTTTCAATCGTTAAAGATACCTCTGCCATACCCAACGCTTTTTTGGAAGAGGTACCGTTGAAAATTACATTTTGCATGGCCGATGAACGTAACATACTTGTTCGTTGCTCACCTAACACCCATCGTAAGGCATCTACAATATTAGATTTTCCACAACCATTTGGACCCACAACCGCTGTGATACCACTATCAAATTTTACGGCTGTTTTATTTGCAAAACTTTTAAAACCATGAAGCTGGAGTTCGGATAAATACATTAATTAGGTTTAATTACGGTTCATTCAATCAAAAAAGGCCGGAACGGGTCCGGCCAAATTAGCACATACAGAAAATGTTAGATGCTTAAGATTTCACTCTCTTTATCTTCTAACATTTTATCAACTTTTTCAGTAAATGAGTCAGTCAATTCCTGAACCTGAGATTCAGCATCGAAGCGAAAATCTTCAGGAAGTGAATCATTTTTTACTGTTTTTTTGATATTATCATTAGCGTCTCTTCGGCTGTTTCTAATACTTACCCGCGCCTTTTCCGCAATATCCTTAGCAACTTTTACCAATTCCTTTCTGCGTTCTTCAGATAAAATTGGTAATGGGATACGAATCAAATTACCATCGTTCATAGGATTTAAACCAAGGTTCGATGCCTGAATGGTTTTTTCTATAGCGGGTATCATTCCTTTATCCCATGGTTGAATAACCAAAAGTCGCGGCTCGGGAGCACTAATGTTTGCCACTTGGTTTAAAGGTGAAAGTGCGCCGTAATAGTCAACTTTAAGACCATCTAACAAAGCCGGATTTGCCTTACCGGCGCGAATATGATTGAACTCTCTCTTGAGGAAATCAAGAGCATCATCCATTTCCATTTGAGCGGTATCAATAAATTCTTTTAACTCAGGAATCATAACGTTTCCTTTTTAACAGTTCGTTTTTGTTTTTCTACAGGCTATAAAATACAACTTAAACGCAATCTATTAAATTGAAAAAATTGAGCAAAAATTTTAATTGTGAGTTTTTTTTTGAGGTGTAATAAGAAATACTTTGCTTTTATTGATTTCTGATATTAACCGGGTTTTCAAAGTATAGATAGAGTTTAGAGATAGCCATATATGTTTGAATTACCTTTTAGAGTTCGTTGCAATAAAAAAGAATTAGAATTGCTTAAGCTATTTTACACCCTCACCCCAGCCCGCTCCCAAATTTCCTACAACATCAAAAAAAACAATGATATGGGAGAGGGGGTCTGTCTTGAGCCGAACAAAAAAGACTGAATTCGTTGCCTCACATAACTAAGGCAAGGATTACCCTCTCCCTTTAAATAAAGTGCTACCAAATCTCAAGCTAATTTGGGAGAGGGAAGGGTGAGGGACAAAAAAGAGTTAATACGCAGGAAAAAGAACGTTTAGAATGGTTTAAAATACCTATAAGCTATGAGCTGAAATGAAATTGGTAAAAGTATTGCAATTATTCAAATTGGGGTATTAATTAACCAGCTGCTTAAAATAAAAACTGCCCGCAACCTATTTCATAAAGCTATTCGCTTTCTAAGTAATCAATCAGGGAGGTAAAAGCCTGCACATTAGCCTCAGAGAAAAAGGCTAAAATGTTACGATACTCAGGAGTATCATCATAACCCAGTCCATACGAAATGACCTTAGTAAGTTTTGATTCTAATTCAGTAAACTCAATGATATTATAAAAGCCTGCCTCATTCTCCTTCATAAAATCAGGAAAATTATCAGGAATTACAGATTGTAGTGTCAATAATCGGTACGGTACATAATTTATAATCTTTATTTCCAGCGTTTCATCATCACCAATTTCACCTTCGGGATTGTAATTGGTAAGAATTCGTCCGTTGGTTCTCAAGTCAACTGATGCATGCTCAACGGCCCAGGCCTCCCACCCCTCACTAGTAGTGTAGGCCGTCCAAACCTCAGCTAAAGTCGCTTGCACAGTAAATTCATGCCGAAGTACAATTTCATTCGATTCCATTTCTACAATACTGCTTTTAATACGTTCCTGTGCATTAGTAGCCGTATTAAATAAAGTCGAAAATAGAATTGAAATAATTATTAGCGTTAAGGTTTTCATAAAACAAATTCGTTAGATGCTTACTTATACAACAACCTTAACGCAACTTTTATCCATTCTGATACATCCGCCACAGATTCATCCAATTCTTTTTTTGCAGCTTGAACGGCTTTTTCTGCATCAGATTTTCTGTAACCCAAAGACTCCAAAGCTGAAATAGCTTCCTTTTGTACCCCAAGTCGAGTAGAGCCGGGACTGACTGAACCGTCATCATCCGAAATGACCAGTTTGTCGGCCAGTTCCAGTACTATTCGTTCAGCGGTCTTTTTTCCAATACCCGGCACTCTTGATAAACTAAGTACATCACTCCCGGAGATAACTTGAATCAATTCCCGATAGGGCATTCCGGATAGAATCCCAAGTGCAAGTTTCGGGCCCACGCTTTTTACCTTCAAAAGCTTTTCAAATAATTCCATCTCACCTTTTTCCAGAAAACCAAAAAGACGCTGTTCAGAGTCTGTGAAATGATGATATACGTTTATAAAAACGTCTTCCCCAATATTTGGTACAGCAGAGAGTGTTTGAGCCGATACACCAACAGCATATCCAACTCCCTGAACATCAATTATTAGCTGTAAATTATTTAAAGCGGCAACTTTTCCCTTTAGATAAGCAATCATTTAGCGAATTCTTTCCGGATTTGTATTAACGAAATCTCCCCAGGCTGTTCTACCTCTTCCTGTACGTTTAAGAGGACTTTCAGTTGTTACATCATCCCCGCGAATGGCATGGCACCATGCAACTGCCAAAGCATCGGTAGCATCACGGGAAATATTCTCTGTATCCATATTTAATAGTTTAGCAAGCATGTATGCAACCTGTTCTTTTGCTGCATTTCCGTTACCGGTTATTGATTTTTTTACGGCTTTAGGATAATACTCGGTAACCTCAACTTCTTGGTTAACAATTGCTAAAATACAAGCTGCTTGTGCCCTGCCCAGTTTTAACATAGCTAATGGATCTTTGCCATAAACCGGGGTTTCAATGGCGCACTCGTCCGGGCTGTGTCTTTTTATCAAGGTTGATATTTCATCATAGATATGGCGTAATCGTTGTGAATGATCTTCAATCGATTCGGACTTAATAACACCAATTTGGAGCGTTTCAAAACGGTTACCCTCTTGCATTAGTAAGGCAAACCCGGTTCGACGCGAACCGGGGTCAATACCAAGTATAACTTTATTTTTAACACTCATGAGTTATGATTTACTCAGACTCGTGCAATTTGGCAAGGTCTGAAATCATTTGCTCGCTTATACCATTAGTGCAAAAACCACCATCATGAAAAAGGTTTTGCATGGTAACTTTTTTAGTAAGATCAGAAAACAACGTAATGCAATAATCTGCACAATCGTCAGCAGTAGGATTACCAAGCGGCGACATTTTCTCTGCAAATTCAAACATGGCATCGAATCCTTTTATACCGGAACCTGCAGAAGTGATCGTCGGAGCTTGTGATACCGTGTTTACCCGTATACCTCTGTGCCCAAGGCGGGACCCGTAATTTCTGGCAATACTTTCGAGCAGCGCTTTGGCATCGTTCATATCAGAGTACTTCGAAAAAATTCGCTGTGCACCAATGTAGGATAAGGCAACGACACTTGCACCATCATTTATGGTTTCAGTCGTCTCAGCAAAATGCAACACCTTATGCAGCGATAATGCCGATATATCCATCGTTTGATGATAAAACTTATAATCAAGGTCGGTGTAAGGTTTTGATTTTCTAACGTTGGGCGACATACCAATTGCATGCAGGATAAAATCAAGACCACCCAACTCATCTTTCACCTTCAACATTAAAGCTTCAACATCTTCTTCTTTGGAAACATCACAAGGGATAACAGATGCACCTGTTTCTTTTGATAAAGCATCTAAACTGCCTAAACGAAGTGCCACCGGGGCATTACTTAATGCAAATTCGGCACCCTCCCTTTTACAAGCAAGCGCTATACGCCACGCAATACTTCTTTCATCTAATGCGCCAAAAATGAGTCCTTTTTTACCTTTAAGGAGTCCGTATCCTTCTGTGTAATTCATAAATACATAATTAAAGTGAGTTGATTAGTTTTGCAGAATATAACGAAATTGAACTTGAATGGTGAAAATTGATGTTATAAATCTAACTGTTTGATTATTCTAATAACAAATAATGGCCAAAAGTAAGTATAGAACCCTTGAAATGTGTATTACAATTACATGTTTTAGGCAAAATTTGGTATTATACAAATTCATCTCATAATAAAATCTCTAACCTGTATCATGCAATACTTTCAATCAATAACAATTCTCTTTTTATCGATATTTATACTGGCATTAGCGGGCAATAGCTCAACAGTTGCCCAAGATTACATGCACGACGATGTCATTTACATAAAAGTAACAGAAGAAGCAAAACGCTCTATGGATTCATCAACCGGTTTACTTGAAGCCGGCAGAGTTGGTATTTCCTCTTTAGATTCTAAACTGGCTTCAATTAATGCGGTTGTATTGGAACCCATAATCCCTTCAAATGCTCGCTTTTCGGAGAGACATCGTAAGTATGGATTTGATCGTTGGTTCAGGGTTCGCACTCAAACTGAAGTACATCCATACCAAATGGTTGAAACACTAAAAAGTGATTCGTTTATTGAAATTGCCGAACCAAGCTATTTGGCAGAAATACACGTAGTTGCGAATAGCGAATCTATTTGGGATGTTCCGGGTATTGCAACCAACCTTGGGGGCTTACTTGATCCGCTTTTTCTTGAGCAATGGCACTATGAAAATCAAGGTTTCAGTGGGGGAACAATTGGCGCTGATATAGATCTTGTTCCGGCTTGGGCTATTGAAACCGGAAGTCCTGATGTTATTGTACATGTTATGGATACAGGAATAAATCTGGAGCACCCCGATTTATCAAATATGCTTTGGGTCAACCCTGCTCCCGGTTCAAGTGGGTATGAGGGAGATATTCACGGATGGAATTTTATTACAAATAGTGGTCAGCTGTTCGATGCAAGTGGTCATGGAACGCATGTTTCAGGTACCATTGCAGCCGAGAATGGAAATGATATTGGTGTTGCCGGTATTGCCGGAGGATCTGCAACAACCGATGGCGTTAGGTTAATGACAGCCCGAATTTTTACTGAACCGTTAACCAACCCAGGAGCCGGCGGTCCGGGTGCAACTGCAGCAGCCATTATTTATGGGGCCGATAATGGTGCTGTCATTTCTAATAATAGTTGGGGTTATAATAACCCAAATGTTTTTCCGGAATTGGTAAAAAGTGCTATTGATT
The DNA here is from genome assembly GCA_003566635.1 of Balneolia bacterium. Classification (GTDB taxonomy): domain Bacteria; phylum Bacteroidota; class Rhodothermia; order Balneolales; family Cyclonatronaceae; genus PXCK01. The sequence continues at coordinate 18,515 of PXCK01000087.1, forward strand.
ATTTTATAGAAAATGCCGGCTTTGATGAAAATGGTAACGTTACAGGACCTGTAGCAGGCGGTGTATTTATCAGTTCTGCAGGCAACAATCCTACCGGCGATCGTTTCTTTCCGGCTGCTTACGAGCGAGTGGTTTCTGTTGCAGCAACCAATCATAAGGATCAAAAAGCATGGTATTCCAATTTTGGTAACCATGTTGATATTTCTGCACCTGGAGGTGAGGTGCAAAATAATGATGTAGGAGTTATAGGAGGAGTTTACAGTACTAATTTATATGATGGATCTATTGATAATTCTTATAGTTTTTTTGAGGGTACATCTATGGCCTCACCTCATGTTGCCGGTGTTGCTGCTTTAATTGCATCTCATTTTCCTGGTATTACAAATGATGAATTGATTGCCAGACTCTTAAGTTCCGCTGATGACATCAGCGAATCTGAGCCAAATTTTGCAGCAAATTTAGGAGCCGGCAGACTAAATGCACTGCGTGCCCTTACCGAAGATCCTGCACCGGGCCGACCAATCTTACTTACACCGGGTCATGAAGAAGATGAGGTTGATTTAACTGTAACCTTAACATGGGAAGAAACGGCCTTGGCTACATCTTATAATCTGCAGATTTCATTAGACGAAGATTTTGAGGAAGCTATGATTGTAGTTGATGAAAAAGGTATCAGTGGTGAAAGCTTTACTACAAGTTCCCTTAATCCCTCAACTGAATATTTTTGGAGAGTTAGAGGTGAAAATGATAATGGCTTTGGTCCTTGGTCGGCATTTGCACAATTCACTACCGCCGCCACTACATCTGTTAACCCTGACGAGTTTTTACCTGTTAGTGTTGA